>NZ_JBHXSG010000003.1:0-85683 GCF_042714835.1 Streptomyces sp. NPDC058678
GGGGACGCGGCGCGGCGGTGGGTGCCGGGCCCGCGCGGCTGCGGGTCGCGCGCATGGCGTCCCGCAGCCGCTCTCATCAGTTCGTCGCGCTCCGCACCACCGTTCGGCGGCGTGATCGTCACGCGGGCCCGGTCATTCGGCCAGTGGCACAGACCGGGACTCCGGTACCGCCCCCAGGACGCGGCGTGCCGCGTCCAGCGCCAGCCTCACGTCACGCGTGCCGGTCGACACGCACAGCGTGTAGGCGAGGTCGAGGGACCTCGGGCCCGGTGCCGCCAGGCCGCGTGCGGCCTCCTCGGCCCGGATCGACTCGTACTCCTCGACGAGTCGGCGCAGAAAGGCCGGATGGGGCTTGAGCATCCCTCTCACTCCTCGTTCCTCAGACCGCGCGGCCGCCGGGGCCGCGCAGATTCGTCCGCTGGCCCAGCGCCTCGTCCCGCACCCGGGCGCAGCTGCGGCTGATCAGCCGGGAGACGTGCATCTGGGAGATGCCGAGCTGGTCGGCGATACGGCTCTGGGTCATGTCCTCGAAGAAGCGCATGTAGAGGATGGCCCGCTCCCGTTCGGGCAGCCGGCGCAGGCCCTCCTTGGCGGACTCGCGGTCGACGACGGTGTCGTACGAGGCGTCGGACGAACCCAGGGTGTCGGCGAGGTTGTAGCCGTCGTCGCCGGCGGACAGCTCGGCGTCCAGCGACAGGGTGCTGAAGCTTTCGAGCGCTTCCATTCCGGCGGCGACCTCGTCCTCGGTCAGTCCGGTGTGGGCGGCGATGTCGGCGGCCGACGGCTCGGCGGAACCGGGGCTCTGGGTCAGCTCGCGCCGGGCCACCCGCACCTTGTTGCGCAGTTCCTGCACCCGGCGGGGCACCCGCAGCGCCCACATCCGGTCCCGGAAGTGCCGCTTGACCTCACCGGTGATGGTGGGCACGGCGTAGCTCTCGAAGGCGCCCCGTTCCGGCTCGAACCGGTCGATCGCCTTCACCAGACCGAGGGCGGCCACCTGGCGCAGGTCCTCGATCGATTCCCCGCGGTCGCGGAACCGTCCGGCGATCCGGTGGGCCATGGGCAGCCAGGCGGTGACGAGTTCGTCGCGGATGGCGTCGCGCTCGGGGCCGTCCTCCAGGGCGGCCAGCCGGGTGAAGAGGGCGATGGTGTCGGGGGCGTCGTCGTGCCGGCGCCGGGTCGGAGCGGTCTCTCGAGCGGGGGTGCCGGGACGGTTTGTCGACATGTCGATGAGCATGCGGAATCGCTCCTGAACGGTCGTCTCAGGTCATTACCGCGGGAGGGAAAGGCGCTGCCCGGATGACCTGGAAGGGCCCCGGAGCAGCCATACCGCTCCCGCTGGCGCGCCTCCGGTCCGAAGCACGAAATTGCGTCTGCCCTGCCCCCCTTGGTGCAAACTCCAGTTCTGAAAAAGTCTTCAGAACAGGGGCACCACGGCGGTGATGCACTTCCCGCCCGAAGGCAGGTCGGTGACCCGGACGTCGCGGGACAGCCGGCAGACGATCGGCCAGCCGTGACCGCCGACGCGTCGGCGCCCGTGCGGATCCACCGGGGCGTTGACCACCGGAAGTTCGTCGCTGCGGTCGCTCACCGACAGGCGCACGCCGGGCCCCACGACGTCGACGTGGAAGTCCGTGATGCCGCCGCCGTGCAGAATCGCGTTGGTGGTGAGTTCCGAGGCGACGAGCAGGGCGTCGGACAGCGTGTCCGCGTCGCACGGTGTGTGGGTGGAGCGGCAGCGTTCCGTCACGGCCCGCTCGACCGCCCTGCGCGCCTCGGCCGGTTTGCACGGCCGCGGCTGCCCGCGCCGGTCGGCCACGGACGACGACTGGAGGACGAATTCGGTCCTGTGCTCCTCGCACATCCCTGTAGCTCCCTGAATCGCTGAAGAAACGAAGCCGCGCCCGGTGCGCGTGCGGCGCTCGCGGACGGGTGCGGACACTGTGCGGGCACCTCGCGGGCCCGACGGCCGGCCGATCCGGCCGCGCGGATTCCACCGTCACGCTGCGCGAATTCCGCAGGTCTCTCTCTTTCGGCTCACCTCTCCCCGGCGCGCCAAACCTTTCGTGCCCGGCGGGAACTCGGGCCCATCCCCGCGCTCGGAGCGGGTACGCGGAAGACATGACCGATGTGGTGGACTCAGACGAACTGCTGCGACGCATCCAACGCGCCCGGGCCTGTGCGGCGGAGGAGGAGCGGACCTGGCGCACCCGCAGCGACGACCTGCGCCGGGCGGACCAGGACGACAAGGGTGCCCATGACGCGGCCGTGCGGACTCTGGCGTACGAGACCGTGGTCAGGGTGCTGGACGAGATTCTGACGCCGGGCCGGCGCGCGGCGGAGGGGTGACCGGCCCGGCCTGGTCGGCGGATTGACGGCTCGTCCGGGCACCCGTGGCCCATGGCAGCCGATCACACCCGCGCACCTGTTCTGGAAGCTCTGGCCGACTATCACCGCAAGGGACGGATGTCATTCGCGCCACCGGGTCACAAGCAGGCCCGGGGCGCCGATCCCGCGGTGCGTGAGGTGCTCGGTGACGCGGTGTTCCTCGGTGACCTGCCGGCGACGGGCGGCCTGGACGACCGGCTCACCCGGGGGCGGGTGCTGGAACGGGCCGAGGAGCTCATGGCCGATGCCGTGCACGCGGACCGCACGTTCTTCACGACCTGCGGCAGCTCGCTGTCCGTCAAGGCGGCGATGCTGGCCGTGGCGGGGCCGCACGAGAAGCGCCTGATCGGACGGACGTACACAAGTCGGTCGCGTCGGGGCTGATCCTGTCCGGGATCGAGCCGGTCTGGGTCGCCCCCCGGCGGGACGCGGAGCGGCATCCGGCTCATCCCCCGTCCGCCGCGGACTTCGAGAAGGCGTTCGAGGCCCATCCCGACGCGAAGGGCGCTCTGATCACCGGCCCGACGCCGTACGGCACCTGCGCGGACCTGGGGGCGGTCGCCGAGCTCTGTCACCGCCGTTCGGTCCCCCTGATCGTGGACGAGGCGTGGGGCGCTCATCTGCCCTTCCACCCCGACCTGCCGTCCTGGGCCATGGACGCGGGCGCCGACATCTGCGTGACCAGCATCCACAAGATGGGCAGCGGCCTGGAACAGGGGTCGGTCTTCCATCTGCAGGGCGACCTCGTTCCGGCGGACCTGTTGCACATGCGCTCCGACCTGCTGGGCACCACCAGCCCGTCGGTACTGCTGTATGCCGGGCTCGACGGCTGGCGGCGGCAGATGGCCCTGCGCGGCAGGGAGCTGATGGGCGGCGCGCTGGACCTCGCCGCCGAGGTGCGGGCCGCCGTCGAGGGGATCGACGGGATGCACGTCAACGACCGTGACGACTTCTGCGGGGCGGGGGCGGCCGTGGACATGGACCCGTTGCCCTGCGTCATCGACATCGACGGGCTCGGGATCACCGGATACCAGGCGGCCGACTGGCTGCGCGAACACCGCGACGTCGCCATGCACCTCACGGACCATCGCCGCATCGGTGCGCAGCTCACCCACGCCGACGACAGGGAGACGGCCGGCCAATTGCTCGCCGCGCTCAAGGACCCGGCCGACGCGGCGACGGAACTGCGCCCGGCCCCGCGAGTGGAGGTGCCCTCGCCGCCCGAGCTTCGGATGGCACAGACCCGTCTGCCGAGGGACGCCTTCTTCGGCCCGGCCGAGAACGTGCCGGTGTCCGAGGCCGCCGGCCGGGTGGCGGCGGAGATGATCACGCCGTATCCGCCGGGGATTCCGGCCGTCCTGCCGGGTGAGCGGCTGACGGAGCCCGTGCTGCGCTATCTGGTCACCGGCCTGAAGGCGGGCATGAACCTTCCGGACGCCGCCGACCCCCGGTTGGAGACGATCAGGGTCGCGGCAGAGGGCTCCGAGTGAAGTCGGAGTGAAACAGGTCACGTGACCCGAATCGGGTTGCGCACAGGGCCCAGGGATGGTTTACGGTTCATGCATACGTGGTCGCGGAGTCGAACGTAACCGTCCTCCCGCGCCACCCTGAACGGCCCTGGCTGGTCTCCCCCGTCCAGCCAGGGCTTTTTTCTGTCCTCGCCACCCCATGGCACGCATGGCCCTGCGACGTCCCCCGTTCGATTCTTCGGTCCGCCGAGGTGCCCGGGGCGGCGGCAGCCGCTGAAATGGGCGTAGGGAAAAACCGGAATCCATCGCCGGCGAGGAGCCCCGCGTCATGACCAAAGCGATCAAACTGCTCACCGCCCTTCCGTCGCCCCAGCGCCAGCGCCTGATGTCGCTCGCCCGGGAGGTCGCCTTCCCCGAGGACGCCCGGATCTTCGAGGCGGGCGGTACGGCCGACCGCTTCTGGGTCATCCGCTCGGGCGCGGTCTCCCTCACCCAGCAGGTGACGGCGCAGCGGCGGGTGACGGTCGCCGGCCTCGGCGCGGGCGACCTGCTCGGCTGGTCCTGGCTGTTCCCGCCGTACCGGTGGGACTTCGGCGCGGAGGCTTTCAGCCCGGTCCGCGCCTACGAGTTCGACGCGGCCGCGGTGCTCGGGCTGTGCGAGGAGGACGCGCAGCTCGGCATGATCCTGGTGCGGTCCGTGGCCGAGATCCTCGCGCACCGGCTGGAGACGACCCGGAGCAAGCTCATGGAGCAGTACACGACGGGCCGGCGGAGCGCCCTGTAGGACGTCAGACCCGGTAGCGGCGCAGTGCCGGCACCGCGAGGGCCAGGCTCAGCATCACGACCATCACCAGGATCCCGCCGCCCGCGACCGCCTTGGGGGCGCCGAAGGCCGAGCCCGCCGAGCCGTGCAGGACGTCGGCGAGGCGGGGGCCGCCCGCGACCACGACCGTGAAGACGCCCTGCATGCGGCCGCGCATCTCGTCGGTCGCGGCGGACAGCAGGATCGCCCCGCGAAAGACCATGGAGACCATGTCGGCGACCCCGGCCAGGGCGAGGAACACCACCGCGAGCCACAGGCTGTGGCTGAGGCCGAACCCGGTGATGGCGGCGCCCCAGGCGACGACCGCTCCGATGACCATCCAGCCGTGCCGGCGGGCGCGGGAGAACGTGCCGGAGAACAGGCCGCCGATCACCGCGCCGATGGGGATCGCCGCGAAGAGCAGACCGAGGGCGAGGCCCTCGCTGTAGGGGGCGTACGACTGGGCGGCGAGCTGCGGGAACAGGGCGCGGGGCATGCCGAAGACCATCGCCACGATGTCGGCGAGGAAGGACAGCAGCAGCACCTTGTGCAGGGAGATGTAGCGGAAACCGGCCGCGATCTCCCGCACCCCCGCCCGGCGCGGGCTCGTCCCCGTGGCGGCGAGGGGCGGCAGCGAGGGCAGCCGGTGGACCGCCCAGACAGTGACGCACAGCGCGAGGGCGTCGATGAGGTACAGCTCGGGCAGGCCGATGACGGGGATGAGGACGCCGGCGAGCAGCGGGCCGACCACCTGGCCGGTCTGCATGACGGTCGAGCCCAGGGCGTTCGCGGCGGCCAGCTCCTGCTCGGGGACCAGACGGGCGATGGAGGCGTTGCGCGCCGGGGCGTTCAGGCCCCAGAACGCCTGCTGCACGGCGAGCAGGACCATCAAGGCGGCCACCGAGTCCAGCCCGATGGCCGCCTGGAGCCAGAACAGGACGGACGTCACGGCTATGCCGCTGTTGGTGATCAGGAGCAGCTTGCGCCGGTCCATGCTGTCGGCGATCGCCCCGCCCCACAGCGCGAAGACGATCAGCGGGAGGAGCCCCGCGAGGCTGGCCGCGCCGACCCAGGCCGAGGATCCGGTGATGTCGTAGATCTGCTTGGGCACGGCGACGGCGGTGAGCTGGCTGCCCACGGCCGTGACGATCGTCGAGGACCACAGGCGGCGGTAGGCCGGCCGGCGCAGGGGGCGGGTGTCCATGGCCCAGCGGCGCCAGCCGCGCCGGTCGTTCGGCTTGCCCTCGTCCGCGGCCGCCGTCTGAGGTTCGCTGCTGCTCTCGCTGGTGTCCACGGGCTTCCTGGTTGCTCGTTACATCTTTCGGACCGGGGATCACTATCGCAGCACCGGCCGAGCGTTCGGGATGCGCATGCTCAGTTCCCGCGGTCAGGCCTGTCAGGCATGTCAGGCCAGACCAGCCGGGCCCGCCAGGCCCGTCAGGCCCGCCAGGCCCGTCAGGCCCGTCAGGCTCCGATGACGAGCAGGAGGCCCATGACGATCATGGTCGCGGCGACCAGGCCGTCCAGGACCCGCCAGGCGGCCGGCCTGGCCAGGAAACGGCCCAGCAGACGGGCGCCGAAGCCGAGCGCGGTGAACCAGCAGAGGCTGGCGAGCACCGCGCCGAGCCCGAACGTCCAGCGCAGCGGGCCGCGGTCGGCGGCGACGGAGCCGAGCAGGAAGACGGTGTCGAGGTAGACGTGCGGGTTGAGCCAGGTCATCGCCAGGCAGGTCAGCACGGCCCGCCGGACCGACCCCTCCGCCTCCCCCTCGGTGTGCAGGCCGCCGCCCGGCCTGCACGCCCGGCGGGCGGCGAGGGCGCCGTAGCCGAGCAGGAACGCGCCGCCGATCCAGCCGACCGCGGTCAGTGCCCCCGGCCACGCCACCACCACGGCACCGACGCCGCCGACGCCCAGGGCGATGAGCAGGGCGTCGGACAGGGCGCAGATGCCGACGACGGCGAGGACCGCGTGGCGGCGGATCCCCTGGCGCAGGACGAAGGCGTTCTGGGCGCCGATGGCGACGATGAGGGAGAGGCCGGTGCCGAAGCCCGCGGCCGCGGCGGTCAGAGAGGCGGTCATGACGTCGACGCTAGAGACACGATCAGCGCGAGTACAGCTAAAGATTCTTACGTATCATTAGTTGTCGTGATGATGACCGAACTCCCGCTGGATCAGGTCCGGACGCTGCTCGCGGTGGTCGACGAGGGCACGTTCGACGCGGCTGCCGCCGCCCTGCACGTCACGCCGTCGGCGGTGAGCCAGCGGGTGAAGGCGCTGGAGCAGCGCACGGGGCGGGTGCTGCTGGTACGCACCAAACCGGTGCGGCCGACGGAGTCCGGCGAGGTCGTGGTGCGCTTCGCCCGGCAGCTGGCCCGGCTGGAGCGGGACGCGCGGGCCGAGCTCGGCATGCGCGGGGACGGGGAGCCGACCCGGGTGTCCGTCGCGGTGAACGCGGACTCCCTGTCGACGTGGTTCCTGGGCGCGCTGACCCGCGTCCCGCAGGAGCAGCGGCTCTGTTTCGAGCTGCGCCGCGAGGACGAGACGCGCACGGCGGAGCTGCTGCGGGAGGGCCGGGTGATGGCCGCGGTGACCTCGTCGTCCGACGCCGTGGCGGGCTGCTCCGTAAGGCCCCTGGGGCGGATGCGGTACATCGCGGCGGCGAGCCCGGAGTTCGCCGAGAGGCATCTCGGGGGACCGCTGCGGGAGGCCCTGGCCCATGCGCCCGTGATGACCTTCGACCGGACCGACGACCTCCAGGACGCGTTCGTCCGGCGACTGCGGCGCGGCAGGGGCGGGGCGAGTGCGGCGCGGCACTCCGTGCCCACCTCGGAGGGCTTCGTCGAGGCCGTCGCGGCCGGCCTGGGCTGGGGCCTGGTGCCCGAGGTGCAGGCGGAACGGCTGCTGCGGGAGGGCCGCCTCGTGCCCCTGGCGCCGGACCGGCCGCTCGACGTACCGCTGTACTGGCAGCAGTGGAAGCTGGACTCATCGGCGCTGGCCGCCGTGGCCGAGGCGGTGGCGGCGACCGCCTCCGAGGCGCTGCGCAGCTAGCCTCCCGGCGCTGGGGCCCGGAGCTGGGCCTCGGCACTGTCCAGGAGCATCTCCAGGGCCGTCGGATAGGCGCTCGTCACCATGCGGGTGGCCAGCAGAGGTGCCGCCTCGGCGATGCGCGGGTGTGTGGTGCGGGGCAGGCGGGCGTAGGTCGAGCGCCACACGTCCTCGTCGGCGTGGAGCGAGTCGCTCGGCAGGGCGAGCGAGGCGGCGTCGAGGGCGGCGAAGGCCAGGGTCTGGTCGATGAAGGCGTGGTAGATGCGCACGGTGTCCGGCAGCGGGAACCCGGCCCGGCGCAGGATGTCCAGGACGGCCTCGTCGGCGGCCAGTTCGTTGGCGCGGCCGGTGACCCGGCTCGTGGTCAGCAGCGCGGCCTGCGGATGGGCCACGTACTCGGCGTGGACGCGCAGTCCGACGGCACGCAGGTCCGCCCGCCACTCGCCCGTCGGCAGCCAGCCCCGCAGGGCCTGGCCGAGGAGTGCGTCGCCGATGGCGAGGGTCAGGTCGTCCATGCCGCGGAAGTACCGGTAGAGCGTGGACGGGTCGGCGTCCAGGGCGAGGCCGAGGCGGCGGGCGGTCAGGCCCGCGCTGCCGTGCTCGCGCAGCATGCGCAGCGCGGTCTCGACGATGAGCCGCTCGGACAGCACGGTGCCGCCCCTGGTGGGCCGGCGCCGGCGCCGCTTCTCCTCGGAAACCACTGGTTTCGGCACGGTCGTCTCCTCCCGGGGCCTTATGCCAACGCCATTGACCTTATGCGAACCGGCGGCGTTGGATCGCTCCCGGGCCCGCTCTTCGACCACTCGTCGACCCTCGACCGATGGAGTTCTTGTCATGCGTGTACTGCTCGTGGGAGCCGGTGGTGTGGGCACGGCCATCACCCGGATCGCGGCCCGGCGTCCGTTCTTCGACACGATGGTGGTCGCCGACTACGACCCGGCCCGCGCCGAGGCGGCCGTAGCGGCCCTCGGTGACGACGGGAGCCGGTTCCTGGCCGAGCGAGTGGACGCCGGCGACGAGGCGGCCGTGGCGGCGCTGCTGGGGCGGCACGGCTGCGACGTCCTCCTGAACGCCACCGACCCGCGCTTCGTGATGCCGCTGTTCCGGGCGGCACGCACGGCCGGCGCCACCTACCTGGACATGGCGATGTCGCTGTCCCGCCCGCACGCCGAGCGGCCGTACCAGGAGTGCGGGGTGAAGCTCGGCGACGAGCAGTTCGCGCAGGCGCAGGAGTGGGAGAAGGCGGGCGTGCTGGCGCTCGTGGGCATGGGGGTGGAACCGGGTCTGTCGGACGTCTTCGCCCGGTACGCGGCCGACGAGCTCTTCGACGAGATCGAGGAGATCGGCATCCGCGACGGCGCGAACCTGACGGTCGACGGCTACGACTTCGCGCCCTCCTTCAGCATCTGGACCACCATCGAGGAATGCCTCAACCCGCCGGTCGTCTATGAAGCCGACAAGGGGTGGTTCACCACCGAACCGTTCAGCGAACCCGAGGTCTTCGACTTCCCCGAGGGCATCGGTCCGGTCGAGTGCGTGAACGTGGAACACGAGGAGGTGCTGCTCGTGCCGCGCTGGGTCGGCGCGCGCCGCGTCACCTTCAAGTACGGGCTGGGGCGGGAGTTCATCGAGACGCTCAGGACACTGCACCTGCTGGGCCTGGACCGCACCGACCCGGTGACCGTGCCGAGCGCCGCCGGTCCGGTCGCCGTCTCGCCGCGGGACGTCGTGGCCGCGTGTCTGCCGGACCCGGCGACGCTGGGCGAGCGGATGCACGGCAAGACCTGCGCGGGCACCTGGGTGCGGGGCGTCAAGGACGGGGCGCCGCGCGAGGTGTACCTGTACCACGTGGTCGACAACCAGTGGTCCATGGCGGAGTACGGCTGCCAGGCGGTGGTGTGGCAGACCGCCGTCAATCCGGTCGTCGCCCTGGAACTCCTCGCCACCGGCGCCTGGGCCGGCGCGGGCGTCCTAGGCCCGGAGGCCTTCCCGGCCCGGCCCTTCCTGGATCTGCTGACCGACTACGGCTCTCCGTGGGGCGTCCGCGAGCAGTGAGCGGGTCTCCCGGCCGCGTCTCCCGCCGCGTCTTCCACCACGTCTCCCGGCCGCGTCTTCCACCGCGCTCTTCCGTACCGTCCCCGCGTCGCACAGGACTCGGTTGTTTCACCCACCCATCGACAGGTGACCCGCAAACGAGTAAGGCATCCCCGAGGGCACACGACTTTCGATCGCAGGTGACATTTCATGGACAACTGGCGAGACCATGCCGCGTGCCGCCAGGAGGACCCGGATCTCTTCTTCCCGATCGGCAGCACCGGCCCGGCGCTGGTGCAGCAGGAGCAGGCGAAGGCCGTCTGCCGACGCTGCCCGGTGCAGGAGCCGTGCCTGCAGTGGGCGCTGGACACCGGGCAGACTCTTGGCGTCTGGGGCGGCACGAGCGAGAACGAACGCCGTGCGCTGAGGCGGCGCGCGGGCTCCCGGAGGAACTCCGGGTGACACGGGGCCGCGTCAGCGGCCCTGGCGGCGCAGTGGACCCCAGGAGGCGTCCTGGCGGTCCACCGCGTCGCGCGCCTCGTCGATCATCCGGGAGTCGAGCCGGCACATCGGTCGGACGTCCGCGACCAGCGGTTCGTTGTCGGGCCCTCGGCCTGTCTCCCGGCCTCTGAGGACCCATGGGTACACCCTGGGCCCCTTCTCGTGGGGCAGATGGGAGTAGTCGTACAGGCGGCGGGCGACCCACACCTCCACGGGCCGACCGTCCCACCACTCCTCGACGTCGAGAGGGTTCGCCGACAGCCCCGACATGCGTACGCCCGTCAGGTCGTCCGTGCTGGACGCATCGCCGAGGTCGGTCTCGGGGCCGCGGGACCAGCGGACGTAGAGGCCGTGGTGCCGCTCGACCAGCTCGGCGACTTCCGCGAGTGTCCTGACGACCGGCAGGTCGTCCGCTGCGCTCATGTCCTGACCTCCCTCTTTGCCGTTCGCCGACACGGGGTACCCGTTCGACCCGAACGGAATCGGACCGGCCGCTACGGTGCCGGAGTCACGGAGGCGGCCGGTTCCCCCGGGGGCCCGCCCTGCCCGCCCGGCGCCGGTAGTCGCAGCGTGAACACGCTGCCGGCGCCGGGCTCGCTCGTCGCGTCGGCCGTTCCACCGTGCGCGGCGACGAGATGACGGACGATCGGCAGACCGAGGCCGCTGCCGCCGGTGCGACGGCTGCGGGACTTCTCCGCGCGCCAGAACCGGTCGAAGAGGTGTGGCAGATCGTCCGGTGCTATGCCGCTCCCGGTGTCGGTGACCTCCAGCAGGACGAAGTCGCCGTCGCGGCGCGCGCCCAGCGTGACGGTGCCGCCCATGGGCGTGTGGCGCAGCGCGTTGGACACCAGGTTGCCCAGTGCCTGCCGCATCCGCACCGGGTCGGCGTCCAGCCACGGCGTGCCGTCGACCGCGGTGCGCAGCCGGACACCGGCGGCGTCGGCCGCGACGCGGTGGGCCGCGGCGACCTGGTCCAGGAGTTCGTCGCAGCGCACGGGCTCCGGGTGCAGGCGCAGGGTGCCGGCGTCGGCGTCCGCGAGGTCGCGCAGGTCGTCGATGACGCGCTGCAGCACGAGGGCCTCGTCGTGCAGTGAGGCCAGGAGAGCCGGGTCGGGGTCGACGAGGCCGTCGCGGGTCACCTCGAGCCAGCCGCGGATGTTGGTGAGCGGGCTGCGCAGTTCGTGGGCGATGTCGCTGACCATCGCCCTGCGCTGCACCTCCAGGCGTTCCCGGCGCTCGGTCAGCTCGTTGAAGGCCGCGGCGAGGATGCCGGTCTCGTCCCGGGTGGTGACGGGGACGCGGACATGCCGGTCCGGCGGCTGTTGCGCCGCCTCCGTCAGTGCCCGCAGCGGTCTGACGAGCCGGGTGGCGACCACGGCGGTCACGGCGACGGTGACGGCCAGCACGAGCCCGGCAGCGCCGATGATCTTGGCCTTGTTGTCCGGGGACATGTCGAAGCGCACGGCGGGAGTGTCCCCGCCGCCGCCCAGGAACAGTTCGGCGGTGGGGGCGACGTACGGGTCGAGCTGGGCGCGGCGGGCGTCGTCGAGGCAGGCCCGGGCCACCCGCCAGGCCTTGCCGTCCCCCGCTTTCGCGAAGGCGGGTGCGAGGGTGGGGTCCTGGAGCGACCCGCCGGGGGTGAGGTCCGCCCCGAGCGCCAGCGGCATATCGGGTTCCAGGCCCGCCCGGGTCAGGCAGCCACGGGCCTGCTTCTCCAGTGCCTTGAGCGCCTTCTCCTCCGTGGGCATCGGGGTGTTGAGCAGGCCGTCTGCGCACGATTCGGGCACGTACCCACGGTCCGCGGCACCCTCCGACGGGGTGAGGACCGGGCGGCCGCTCGGTGTGCGGGTGAGGGTGGTGTCGATGCCGTAGCGGGCGAAGCAGTCCTGCCGTTTCCGGGCCAGGGCGTCGAGCTTGACGCGTTCCGCCGCCGTCAGCCGGTAGGGGCCCACCACCCGCGGGTCGATGCCGCCGAGTTGGGCCCCGCGTTCGCTGAAGGTGTCGGTGCGCAGCGGGTCGACGGTGGCGGCGGCGCTCACCGGCAGGGATGTGCCGCGCGGCGCGGAGTCGGCGATCGGCGTGCGGTCGGTGGTGGTGAGGGCGATCCGCCGCCCGGTCTTCGCCGCCAGTTCCCGCACGGTCTTCTCCACCCCCCTCCAGTCGGGATGGGTCGCGGCATGGCCGCTGAGCCGGGCGAGGACGTCCATGTCGTCGGCGAGGACCTGGCCCTGTTCCTCCCGGAGCGCGCGGGTGGTGGTCTCCACGGCCAGCCAGGCGGTCGCCGCCACCGAGCACACGGCGATGAGGCCGGAGGCGATCAGCAGCCGGACCAGCAGGCGCTTGCGCAGCGGGATCCGGCCGCTCATCCGCGGCCGCCGCTGAGCTTGTAGCCGACCCCGAAGACGGTCAGCAGCCGGACCGGCCGGCGCGGGTCCGCCTCCGTCTTGCGGCGCAGGTTCATGATGTGGACGTCGACGGCCCGTTCGGTGGAGGACCGGTCGGTACCCCGGGTGATCTCCAGCAACTGCCGCCGTGAGAAGACCCGTTCCGGCTCGGCGGCCATCGCGAGGAGGATCTCGAACTCGGCCGGCGTGCACTCCACGGGCATGCCCTCGCAGCGCACCTCGTGCCGTACCGGGTCCACCGTGATCCCCCCGGCGCTGACGACGGGAACGTCCCGCCGGTCGACGGCCGGGCGCCCGCTGCGCCGCAGGACCGTGCGGATGCGGGCCATCAGCTCGCGCGGGCTGTACGGCTTGGTCATGTAGTCGTCCGCGCCCAGTTCCAGACCCAGCAGCAGGTCGTCCTCGGTGGCGCGGGCGGTGAGCATCAGGACGGGCACGTCGTCGTCCCGGCGGAGCACCCGGCACACGCCGAAGCCGTCGATCACCGGCAGCATCAGGTCCAGCACGACGAGGTCGGGCCGGAGCGTGCGGGCCGCGTCCAGGGCGGCCCGCCCGTCGTGGACCACCGTGGCGGTGTGACCCTCCGCCAGCAGGGAACGGCGTATGAGTTCGGCCTGCATCTCGTCGTCCTCGGCGACCAGCACATGTGCGCACACGCGGCGGATCCTAAGCGGTTCGGGAGACCTCGGCGGGCTCAGCGGGTCAGGGACTTGGCGTCGCCCATGACGACGACGGGGTGGAGGGCCGGGTCGAGCGCGAGCAGAAGTTCCTTCATGTGCTTCCTGGTGATGCTGACACATCCCTGCGTTGGGCCGTCGTGGTCGACGTGCAGCCAGATGCCGCCGCCGCGGCCCGCGCCGAGCGGCCGGGTCCAGTCCAGGGGCGAAGTGCCGGGCCTGCGGTTGTAGTTGATGGCGATCACGTAGTCGAAGGACCCGGCCAGCGGCTCCCCCTCGAACCCCGTTCCGGTCGCGGTGAACCCGCTGCCACGGTCGTACGACAGCCGGGTGCCGGGGTCGCGGAGCCGGCCGCCGGCGTCGGTGAGGGTGTAGACCCCGACGGGCGAGCGCAGGTCACCGGCCCGGTGGTGATCGGTCCAGCCCTTGAGCGCGTTGTGCGCGGGCCAACTCCGCCCTGCGGCCTCCCAGCCGTCCGCGGTGCGCTCGTACAGCACGACCGTGGACTTCGGGGAGTCCTTCCCGCGGCCACTCACCACGACGGCCTGCCGGGCGCGGGACGGGACCTGCGCGAGGGTCTTCGGCCCCAGGCCGGGCAGTTGCCGCGGTGCCGCCTCGACGGAGATCGCCGGGGAGGGCGCAGGCCTGCTCGTCGTCGGGGCGGCCTCGGGCCGGTGGTCCGAGATCGCCGCCGCGCCGCCGCCGCATCCGGTGAGCAGCAGTGACGCGGCGAGCAGCGCGGCGGAGGGTCGGGATCCGATCATGGATCGACCTTGGCCGACACTTGTGAGGAACTCGTCAGGTTCCGGGGCCTGTTCGGTCCGTACAGTCCTCTCGGTGCTACGGCTTGCCCGGCTTGCCCTCCGTGTACAGCCAGGTCCGGAACAGATCTCCCAGGTCCTTCCCGGACTCCCGTTCCGCGAGGCGCACGAACTGCGGTGTCGTGCCGTGGCCGTCGCGGTGCTCCGCCGCCCAGGCCCGCAGGATCCGGAAGAACACCCGGTCCCCCACGGCCTTGCGTAGGACGTGCAGGGTCATGGCGCCGCGGGCGTAGACGGGGGTGCCGAAGATGTTCGCGCCGCTGCCGGGGTCGCCGGGCGGGAACGCCCACAGACCGTCGTCGGCCGGGCGGTCGTAGAGCGCGTCGAAGGTCTGCTGGGCGGTCGTGCCGTCGTGCTGTTCGCTGTACAGCCACTCGGTGTAGGTCGCGAAGCCCTCGTTGAGCCAGATCTCCTTCCAGGAGGTGAGGGTGACCGAGTCGCCGAACCACTGGTGGGCGCTCTCGTGGACGAGGGTGCTCAGGCCGGGCGCCGCGTCGTAGACGGGACGCGTCTGGGTCTCCAGCGCGTAACCCACGTTCGGCGCGCGGTCCACGATCGAGCCGGCGGCGCGGAAGGGGTAGGGACCGAAGAGCTTGCTCTCCCACTCCAGTACGGAGGGCAGTTGCTTCAGGACGGGGGTCGCGGCCTCGGCCTCGCGGGGGTCGACGGCGTCGTAGACCTGGATGCCGTCGCGGGTGGTGTACTGCCGCACCTGGAACTTCCCGACCGTGGCGGTGGCGAGATAGGCAGCCATCGGCTCCTGCTGGCGCCAGCGGAACGTGCTCTGCCCGTGTGCGGTGCGTTCGCCGAGGAAGACGCCGTTGGCGACGGCGGTCCGCCCCTTGGGGACGGTGATCGTGAAGTCGTACGACGCCTTGTCCGTGGGGTGGCTGTTCGCCGGGAACCAGGTCATGGCGCCCTGGGGTTCCCCGGCGACGAAGGCGCCGTCGTCGGTGGGGATCCAGCCGTCGAGCGAGCCGTCCGGGTCGGTGACCGGGCGGGGCTTGCCCTCGTAGGTGACGGCGATCCGGAACTTCTGGCCCTTGCGCAGGGTGTGGCGCGGGGTGACGACGAGTTCCTGGCCGTCGCGTGTGTGCTCGGCCTTGGCGTGGTCGACGGTGAGGCCGGTGACCCTGAGTCCGTTGAGGTCGAGATCGAAGCGGGTGAGCCGCTGGGTGGCGCGGGCGGTGAGGACCGCCTTGCCGGCGAGATGACCGCTGCCGGGGTCGTAACGGAGAGTCAGGTCGTAGTGGCCGACGTCGTATCCGCCGTTGCCGGCGAGCGGAAAGTACGGGTCACCGACGCCGGTGGTGCCGGCGGTTGCCGCCGACGCGGGTCCGGCGGCCACCAGCAGGGCCGCGAGGGCGACGGGGACGGTGGCGAGCACGGCTTCGCGGCGGAGAACGGCGGTACGTCTGGGGGGCTGCGACACGAGCGCTCCTACATGTGGGGGGCGGACGGCCTCAGGCTAGGGGGCTTCTGATGGATCTCCGCGGGAGAAGGAGCGGCGTTCGGTGCGGCGAGAGGGCGTGCCGGGCGCCGCGACGCCGCGGAGATCCATCAGAAGCCCCCTAGGGCCGACGGCCTCGTGGATCGCCCTCGGTCGGGTCAAGTCGCGTTGCGCGGCCCGGACACAGCGGAGCGCGGCGATACGCTCCCCGCACCTTGGCCCACTCGAGAAAGGCCCGTCCGTGAGTGTGCGCGTGCGCCGCGTCTACGAACCGCCCGAGCCCGAGGACGGCGTGCGCGTCCTGGTCGACCGGCTGTGGCCGCGCGGCCTGTCGAAGGACGCGGCCCGGGTCGACGAGTGGCCGAAGGCCCTCACCCCGTCGACCGAGCTGCGCCGCTGGTACCACGCGGGCGAGGGGTCGTACGAGGAGTTCAGCGGGCGTTACGAGGCCGAGCTGGCCGCCCCCGAGGCGGCCGAACTGCTCGACGGCGTGAGGGAGTTGGCCGCCAAGGGCTCCATCACCCTGCTGACCGCCGCCAAGTCCCCCGAGCAGAGCCACGCCGCGGTGCTGGCCCGCCTCCTCCAGGGGTGAGGAGACGGGCCGTCGCGGTCAGGCCGTCTGCCGGGCGGCGGCCCGCCCCGCCGCCCGCCCGGAGAAGAGGCAGCCGCCGAGGAAGGTGCCCTCCAGCGCGTTGTAGCCGTGGACGCCGCCACCGCCGAAGCCGGCGACCTCGCCCGCCGCGTACAGACCGTCGAGGGGCTTGCCGTCGGTGCCGAGGGCGCGCGAGTCGAGGTCGGTCTGGATGCCGCCGAGGGTCTTGCGGGTGAGGGTGTGCAGCTTGACGCCGATGAGGGGCCCGGCGGCCGGGTCGAGGATGCGGTGCGGGGTGGCGACGCGGCCGAGGCGGTCGCCGATGTAGCGGCGGGCGTTGCGGATGCCCTGCACCTGGGCGTCCTTGCTGTAGGAGTTGGCGATCTGGAGGTCGCGGGCCTCGATCTGGCGCCGGATCGAGGCGGCGTCCAGCAGCGCCTTGTCGGTCAGTGCGTTCATCTTCTCGACGAGCTGCTCCAGGTTCGGGGCGGACACGAAGTCGGCGCCCTTGCGCAGGAACGCGTCCACGGGGCCGGGTGCCCCCTTGCCGAGCACCCGCGTGCGCAGGAAACCGGCCCGGTCCTTGGCGGTGATGTCGGGGTTCTGCTCGGAGCCCGACAGCGCGAACTCCTTCTCGATGATCTTCTGGGTGAGGATGAACCAGGAGTGGTCGTGGTCCGCGATGTCCTCGGTGGTGCGCAGGTACTTGAGCGTGCTGAGGGTGTCGTAGCCGGGCAGGCAGGGCTCGGGCAGGCGGCGGCCGAGGGCGTCGAACCACATCGAGGACGGACCGGGCAGGATGCGGATGCCGTGGCCCGGCCAGATCGGGTCCCAGTTCTGCAGGCCCTCGGTGTAGTGCCACATGCGGTCGCGATTGACCAGGCGCACACCGGCGTTCGCGCTGATGTCGAGCATTCGGCCGTCGACGTAGGCGGGCACTCCGGTGACCATCTCGGCGGGCGGGGTGCCGAGCCGCTCCGGCCAGTAGCGGCGCACGATGTCGTGGTTGGCGCCGATGCCGCCGGTGGTGACGACGACGGCCCGGGCGGTGAGCTCGAAGTCACCCACACGGTCGCGGCTGGAGGCGACACCGCGAGGGGAGTCGTCCTCGGCCAGCACGGTGCCGCGCACCCCGCTCGCCACGCCCTCCTCGACGACCAGTTCGTCGACCTGGTGGCGGTAGTGGAAGGTGAGCAGCCCGTCGCACGCGGCCTGCTTGGCGTACTCGACGAACGGCTCCACGACCCCGGTGCCGGTGCCCCACGCGATGTGGAAGCGGGGCACGGAGTTGCCGTGTCCGTGGGCCGTCAGGTCGCCGCGCTCGGCCCACCCGACGGTCGGCAGGAACTTGATGCCGTGCCCCTCCAGCCAGGACCGCTTCTCGCCCGCCGCGAACTCGACGTAGGCGCGCGCCCAGCGCACCGCCCAGGAGTCCTCGTCGTCGATCCGGTCGAACTGCGCGCTGCCCTGCCAGTCGTTCCAGGCGAGATCGAAGGAGTCCTTGATGCCGAGGCGCCGCTGCTCCGGGGAGTCGACGAGGAACAGCCCGCCGAAGGACCAGAACGCCTGTCCGCCGAGGTTGGCGGCGTTCTCCTGGTCGACCAGCGCGACCCTGCGGCCCCGGCTGGTGAGTTCGTGCGCGGCCACCAGGCCCGCGAGTCCGGCTCCGACGACGATGACGTCCGCATCCATGGCGACCGTTGCCCTTCTCATTGGGGTCTCTTCGGGTCTTGTTCGGGTGTGCCGCTGCCGTCGGTCAGCAGCGCGGTGAGCAACTGCCCCAGCCAGACACGGGCGCGCTCGACGTCCTTGTCCAGCAGCAGTTGGGTGGTGACTCCGTCGTACGCGGCGACGACCGCGCGGGCGGCGCCGTCGATGCCGCCGAGCACGGCGGGCAGTGCGGTGTGCCCCGTGGCCCGGGCGAGCCGGTCCTCGATGGCCTGCCGCAGCCGCTCCCGGTGTTGCAGCAGGGACTGCGCGACGGCCGGGTCCCGGGCGGCGTGCACCAGGAAGTCCGTCTTCACCAGCAGCCAGTCCACGTCGAGCAGGAGCACCTCGGTGACCCGGTCCACGGACGCCGGTACGTCGAGTTCGGGTCCGTCCAGGGCCAGGGCCTCGGCCACCTGTTCGGCGATCAGGTCGGCCCGCTGCCGGTACAGGGCGAAGAACAGCTCGTCCAGGCTGTCGAAGTTCGAGTAGAAGGCGCCCCGGCTGTAGCCGGCGGCCTCGCAGACCTCCTCGATCGGTACCCGACCGAAGCCCTTGGCGGCGAAGACCGCGAAGGCGGCGTCCAGCAGGTTGGCCCGCGTGCGGACACGACGCCTGGTCACGCGCCCGGCCTTCTCCTCGACCGCCATGTCAGGACCCCCGTTCGATACGGGAATGTATCCGATACAGCGATGTATCGAAAGGTCCGGCCCACATCCCGCCGCCACATAGGAACAAACTTTCGATTAAGGGGTACGCTGGATTCATGACCAGGCACCTCCAGGGCTCCCTCTTCGACCAGACCGACGAGCTCCGCCTCGGCCCCCTCGACGGGATCCGCCGTACCGTGCTCGGCCTCGGCGCCTGGATCGACGTGCTGCCCGCTTGGCTGAGCGGCTCGGACGAACTCTTCGAGCAGCTGGCCGCCGAGGTGCCGTGGCGGGCGGAGCGCCGGAAGATGTACGACCACGTCGTCGACGTGCCTCGCCTGCTCGCGTTCTACGGGGCCGACGACGCACTCCCGCACCCGCTGCTGACGGAGGCCCGCGAGGCACTGTCCGCGCACTACGCCGAGGAGCTGGGCGAACCGTTCGCCACCGCCGGACTGTGCTACTACCGCGACGGCCGGGACAGCGTGGCCTGGCACGGCGACCGAATCGGCCGGGGCGCCCACGAGGACACCATGGTCGCGATCCTCTCGGTCGGCACCCCCCGCGACCTGCTGTTGCGGCCGATGCGCGGCGGGGACACGGTCCGGCGGCCGCTGGGGCACGGCGATCTGATCGTGATGGGCGGCTCCTGCCAGCGCACCTGGGAGCACTCCATCCCCAAGACCACGCGCGCCACGGGACCGCGCATCAGCATCCAGTTCCGCCCGCAGGGCGTGCACTGACGCAGGACGGCGTGCGCCGGGGCGGAGAGGCGGCCGCTCCGGAGGCGCGCGGGGGCTGCCTCCGGCGGACGGTGCCGGAGGCAGTCCCGTTCCGCCGGAACCCTGTCGTCCCCGCGCCCCCTCCCCCACACTGGCGCACATCGGGGGGAGGCCGGGATGGGTGCGGAAACCGGACGGCCGCCGGCCGTTCGCCGACGCGTCGAACTCGACATGCTGCGTGCGCTCGTCGTCCTGGGCCTGGTCTTCTTCCACTCCGCCCTGGTCTTCTCGCCGGACGACGACTTCTACGTCAAGAACCGGGAGACGACCGACGTCGTCACCGTCGTCGCAGGGCTCGGCGTGGTGTGGGCGATGCCCCTGCTCTTCCTCGTCGCCGGCCTCGGCGCCCGCCACTCACTGCGCCGGCGCGGAGCGGGCGGCTTCGCCCGGGAACGCCTGCTGCGCCTGGGCGTCCCGCTGGTCTTCGCGACGCTCGTCCTGTGTCCCCTGCCGCAGTGGCTGCGGCAGCGCGCCGCCGAGCCCGGCTACGACGAGTCGTACGGGGACTTCTCGGCCCGTTTCCTCACCGTCCGTCCGGACCCCGGTGACTTCCCCTTCGTTCTCGAAGGGGACCACTTCGAGACCGGCCATCTGTGGTTCGTTCTCCTTCTGCTGGTCTTCAGCCTGCTCCTCGCGCCCGTCGCGGCCCCTCTCGCGGCAGCCGCCCGGCGGGCCGGGGACGCGGTGGAGCGCCGGCCCGCCCTGCTCCTGCTGCCCGCGTTGCCCCTGGCGCTGATCAACTCGCTGCTCGGCATGGAGGAGGGCTTCGCGGGCTGGAACCGGTGGGCCTATCTGCTGTTCTTCCTCTTCGGGCACGCCCTGGCGGACCACGAGGGCATCCGCGCGACCATGCGCCGGTTCGCCGTCCCGGCCGGTGTCCTCGGGGTCGTCCTGTTCGTGGCGACCTCACCCGGATTCCTCTCCGTAGACGATCCGTTCACCGCGAGGAGCGGCCTCGCCCTGTCCACCCGGGGGCTGTTCGGGGCGGCCGGCTGGTGCTGGGTGGTGGCCATCCTGGGACTGCTGGACCGCCCGCGCGGGGGCGAGCCGAACAAGGCCCGGCCGCACGGGGAAGAGCCACCGAAAGCCCGACCGCCCTCCCCTGTGCTGCTGTATCTCACTGCCGCCGCCCTGCCGTTGTACGTCCTGCACCAGCCCGTGGTGGTCGCGTTCGCGTACGGAGTCGTGGGCTGGTCGGCGCCGATCGTGGTGAAGTACACGGTGATCGTCGCCTGTTCCCTGGCGGTGATCCTCGTCGTGTACGAGTACGTCGTACGCCGAACCCGGGTCACCCGCTTCCTGTTCGGCATGCGACCGGACCTGCCCCCTCCGCCCCCTTCCTGATCTGCTTTGCTGTGTCCGTCGGTCACGGACCTCAGCACTCGGGACGATCATGCGGGCAGATGTGCAGCAAGTCGCCGACGGCACCTATCTGGTGCACGGCAGCAACACGAACTGGGTGATCCTCACGGAGGGCGACTCCGTCACGCTGGTCGACACCGGCTACCCCGGCGACCGGGAGCGGCTCCTCACCTCCCTTGCGGAGGTGGGCAGTTCGCCGGAGGCGGTCACGGCCGTACTGATCACACACGCCCACAACGACCACCTGGGCTCGGCCGAGTACCTGCGCGCCGGGTACGGCATGCCCGTCTACCTGCACGAGGCCGAAGTGCCGCACGCCCGGCGGGAGTTCCTGCACCAGGTGAGCGTCGGGACGGTTCTGAGGAACGGCTGGCGGCCCGGCGTCCTGCCCTGGGCCGTGCACGCGATCCGCTCGGGCGGCACCGTCCCGGTCCCGGTCGCCTCGCCCGAGTCGTTCCCGGCGGCCGGTCCGCTCGACCTGCCCGGCCGCCCCGTCCCGGTGCACACGCCCGGCCACACCGACGGGCACGCCGCCTTCCACCTCCCGGACGCCGGGGTGGTGATCTCGGGCGACGCCCTGGTGAGCGGTCATCCCACCTCGCGGCTCAGGGGTCCGCAGCTGCTGCCCGACATGTTCCACCACGAGCGGGCCCGTGCCGTGGCCTCCCTGAACGTCCTCGAAGGGCTGGCCGGCGACCTGCTGCTGCCCGGGCACGGACCCGCGCACCGCGGTCCGGTCCGTGAAGCGGCACTTCAGGCCAGGGAGCGCGCGCTCTAAGGTGAGGTGACGATCACCGGCGAGGCAGTACGCGACGCAAGATGAGGACACGCGACCCATGGCTCTGCAGATCAGCGCGACCAACCCGGAGCACCCCGCGCTCCTGCTCGAACTGCCGTGGCACCTCCCGCTGGAGGAGTGGCCCGAGGAGTACCTGGTGCCGCTGCCGCGCGGCATCTCCCGCCACGTCGTGCGCTACGCCCGCGCCGGCGACGAGGTGATCGCCGTCAAGGAGCTCGCCGAACGCCCTGCCTTGCGCGAGTACGAGCTGCTGCGCGACCTGGACCGGCTCGGCATCCCCGCGGTCGACCCGCTCGCCGTGGTCACCGGGCGCACCGACGCGGGCGACAAGCCGCTGGAGCCGGTGCTGATCACCCGGCACCTGGGCGGCTCGATGCCGTACCGGTCGATGTTCGAGACGACGATGCGGCCCGCGACCATGCACCGGCTGATGGACGCGCTGGCGGTGCTGCTGGTGCGGCTGCACCTGTCCGGGTTCGCCTGGGGAGACTGTTCGCTGTCCAACACGCTCTTCCGGCGCGACGCGGGCGCGTACGCCGCGTATCTGGTGGACGCGGAGACCGGCGACCTGCACTCGCAGCTCAGCACCGGGCAGCGCGACTACGACCTGGACCTGGCCCGGGTGAACATCAGCGGCGAACTGCTCGACCTGGAGGCGTCCGGGGCGCTGCACCCCTCCGTGGACCCGATCGAGTTCGGCATGGAGATCTGCGCGCGCTACGGGGGGCTGTGGCAGGAGGTGACCCGCACGTCCGTCTACCCGGCGGGCAAGTACCACTACATCGAGCGCCGGATCCGCCGTCTGAACGAGCTCGGTTTCGACGTGGCCGAGATGCAGATCGAGCACTCCACCAACGGCGACACCGTCACCTTCGTGCCGAAGGTCGTGGACGCCGGCCACCACCAGCGCCAGCTCCTGCGCCTGACCGGCCTGGACACCGAGGAGAACCAGGCCCGCCGACTCCTGAGCGATCTGGAGTCCTGGATGGCCACCCAGGACGACTACGCCCCGGGCGACCCCCTCGCGGCCCGCCCGGAGGTGCTCGCCCACCGCTGGGTGCGCGACGTCTTCCGCCCCACCGTGCGGGCCGTGCCCCTCGAACTGCGCGGCTCCATGGACTCCGCCGAGATCTACCACGAGCTGCTGGAACACCGCTGGTACCTGTCCGAGCGGGCCCAGCACGACATCGGGCTGGACACGGTCGTCCGGGACTACATCGACAACATCCTTCCCAAGGCGCGCGAGACGCTCCAGCCCACTCCCTCCGCCGACTGACTCAGGCGTGCGGCACCACGGCCACCGGGCAGCCCGCGTGATGCAGGACGCCGTGGGCGACCGAGCCGATGCGGGCGCCCACGGCCGTACGGTGGGCGCGGCGCCCGACGACCATCAGCTGGGCCTCCGAGGCCACCGACAGCAGCACCTGCCCGGCGCTGCCCATCTCCACGTGCTCGGCGACCGGCACGTCGGGAAAGCGGTCCCGCATCGGCTTCAACGCCGCGGACAGGGCCTTCTTCTCGTACGGCTCGAGGCCGCCGGCCTCGTCGAGGAGCTTGAGCGAGCCCGGGCTGTAGGCGAAGACGGGCGGCAGGGTCCAGGCCCGCACGGCGCGCACGGTCGCGCCACGCGCCGCGGCCGCCTCGAACGCGAAGCGCAGCACCTCGGCGCTGTCCTCCGGGTCGCCCTGCTGGCCCACGACGATCTCGCGCCCGACGGCCTCACCGGAGGGGTCGTCGCCCGCACGCACCAGGACGACCGGCCGTGTCGCCTCCACGATCACCTGCTGGCCGACCGAGCCGACCAGGAAGCCGATCACCCGGCCGTGCCCGCGTGAGCCGAGCACCAGCATCTCGGCCTCCGCCGCCGCGGCGACCAGCGCGTCCACGTCGGCGCCCGTCACCACGTCCGTGGACACCTCGAGGTCGGGATGCCGCTCGGTGACCGTGCGGGCGGCCTCGCCCACCGCCTCCTTGGCCCATCCGGCCTGCACCTCGGGATCCGCTGCCTCCACCACCTCGTGCGGCTCGTACTGCCAGGCGTGCACCACCCGCAACGCCAGCCGCCGGCGCACCGCCTCCCTGGCCGCCCATGCCAGCGCTGCCAGGCTCTCCTCGGTTCCGTCGACCCCTGCCGTGATCGGGCGCGTCATGCTGCCGGCCTCCTTGTGTCGTGATCCCCGTGCCGGTACCCAGTTTTCACTAGGCTTGCCGCCATGACCTTGGAATGGGAACAGGTGATCGTGGACGCGGCCGATGCGGCGGCTCTGGGCCGCTGGTGGGCCGAGGCGCTGGGATGGGTGGTCGTGGGCGACCTCCCCGACGAGTTCGAGATCCGGCCGGAGAAGGACCGCCTTCCCGGACTGCTCTTCGTGCCGGTACCGGAGAGCAAGACCGTCAAGAACCGCCTCCATCTCGACTTCCGGCCGGACGACCAGGAGGCCGAGGTGGCTCGCCTTCTCGCCCTCGGCGCGCGGCACGCGGACGTCGGCCAGGGCGAGCAGCCGTGGGTGACGCTCATGGATCCCGAGGGCAACGAGTTCTGCGTGCTCGGGCCGCGCCGGGGCTGACCTCCCGACAGGCTCCCGCATACCTGAGCGAAGCGGCACGATCGAACATACGATGGGCGGGAACCGGCCCGGTGGCCGCACGACCACGGGTTCACCGTGCCGTACGTGCGATTTCGGGTGGGAGACGTATGACACAGGCCGCGGACGCAGCGCGGACCGTCATCTTGACCGTGGACGACGACCCGGGAGTGTCCCGGGCCGTAGCCCGGGACCTGCGACGGCGCTACGGCGAGTCGTACCGGATCGTGCGCGCCGAGTCCGGCGAGTCCGCGCTGGAGGCCCTGCGCGAGCTGAAGCTGCGCGGTGACCTGGTGGCCGTGATCCTGGCGGACTACCGGATGCCGCAGATGAACGGCATCGAGTTCCTGGAACACGCCCTTGACGTGTATCCGGGTGCCCGGCGGGTGCTGCTGACCGCGTACGCGGACACGAACGCGGCGATCGACGCGATCAACGTCGTCGACCTCGACCACTACCTCCTCAAACCGTGGGACCCGCCCGAGGAGAAGCTGTACCCGGTCCTGGACGACCTCCTGGAGGCATGGCGGTGCAGCGACTACCGGCCGGTGCCCGCCACCAAGGTGGTCGGACACCGCTGGTCGGCGCGTTCGTCGGACGTACGGGAGTTCCTGGCGCGCAACCAGGTGCCGTACCGCTGGTACTCGGCGGACGAGCCCGAGGGGCAGCGCCTGCTGGCGGCGGCCGGGCAGGACGCGACGCGGCTGCCGCTCGTGATCACCCCGGACGGCACGCCCCTGGTCGAACCGGAGGCCCCCGAGCTGGCCGCCCGGGTGGGACTGGCCACGACACCCGAGGCGGACTTCTACGACCTCGTCGTCATCGGCGGCGGCCCGGCCGGGCTCGGCGCGGCCGTGTACGGGGCCTCCGAAGGTCTGCGAACCGTGCTCGTCGAGCGGTCGGCGACCGGCGGGCAGGCCGGACAGAGCTCCCGCATCGAGAACTACCTCGGCTTCCCCGACGGTGTTTCGGGAGCCCAGCTCACCGACCGGGCCCGGCGGCAGGCGACGAAGTTCGGCGCCGAGATCCTCAGCGCGCGCGAAGT
The DNA here is from genome assembly GCF_042714835.1 of Streptomyces sp. NPDC058678. Taxonomy (NCBI): domain Bacteria; kingdom Bacillati; phylum Actinomycetota; class Actinomycetes; order Kitasatosporales; family Streptomycetaceae; genus Streptomyces; species Streptomyces sp. NPDC058678. The sequence goes on from NZ_JBHXSG010000003.1 coordinate 25,115, forward strand.
GACGGGACTGGAGATCAACGGCGCAGCGCGCGTCGTCCGGTTCTCGGACGGTTCGGCGGTCGCCGCGCACAGCGTGATCCTCGCGACCGGCGTGTCCTACCGGCAGCTCCAGGCCCCCGGCACGACCGACCTGACGGGCTGCGGGGTCTTCTACGGCTCGGCGCTGACCGAGGCGGCCTCCTGCCAGGGCCACGACGTGTACATCGTCGGCGGCGCCAACTCCGCGGGACAGGCGGCGATGTACCTGGCACGGGGCGCCAAGTCGGTGACCCTGCTGGTGCGCGGGGAGTCGCTGACGGCGTCGATGTCGCATTACCTGATCCAGCAGATCGAGGAGTCGCCGAACATCACGGTGCGCTGCCGCACGGTCGTGGAGGCCGCGCACGGCTCCGGGCACCTGGAGCAGCTGACGCTGCGCGACGTCGACAGCGGGCGGACCGAACTGGTCGACGCCCAGTGGATGTTCGTGTTCATCGGCGCGGCCCCGCTGACCGACTGGCTGGACGGCACGGTACTGCGGGACGATCACGGGTTCATCCTGGCCGGGCCCGACCTCACCCCCGACGGGCGACCGCCCGCGGGCTGGGAGCTGGACCGTCCGCCGTACCATCTGGAGACCAGCATTCCCGGCGTGTTCGTCGCGGGTGACGCCCGCGCCGAGTCGGCGAAGCGGGTCGCGTCCGCCGTCGGAGAGGGAGCCATGGCCGTGATGCTCGTCCACCGGTATCTGGAGCAGTCGTGAGCGGGCAGCTCATGCCGTGCAGCCCGCAGGAGATCGGGTCGCTGTTCCTGTTCGAGAAGCTGTCCCCCGAGCAGCTGGGGCGCCTGTGCAGCGAGGGGCGGATCGAGAAGTTCGAGCCCGGTCCCGTCTACACCGAGGGCGAGCACGCCACCTGCTTCTACGTCCTGCTCGAGGGCACGGTCGTACTCTCCCGCCGGGTCGGCGGCGACGACGTGGAGGTCAACCGGACCTCGCAGCGCGGGGTGTACGCGGGATCCATGCAGGCGTATCTGGGTGACCGGGTGCCGCAGATGTACAACAACTCCATGCGCGTCACCGAGCCGACGCGGTTCTTCGTACTGCCCGCGGACACGTTCGCGAGCATCATGCGGGAGTGGTTCCCGATGGCGGTGCATCTGCTGGAGGGGCTGTTCTTCGGTGCGAAGAGCACCCAGCGGGCCATCGGGCAGCGCGAACGGCTGCTGGCGCTGGGCTCGTTGTCCGCCGGTCTCACGCACGAGCTCAACAACCCCGCGGCGGCGGCCGCGCGGGCCACAGCCACGCTGCGGGAACGTGTCGGCAAGATGCGGCACAAGCTGCGGGTGATCTCCGCCGGCTCGTTCTCGCCGGAGACCCTGGCGAACCTCATCGACATCCAGGAACGCACCGCCGAACGCGTCGCCAAGGCACCGTCGTTGAGTCCCCTGGAGGCCTCGGACCGCGAGGACGTCCTCTCCGACTGGCTCGACGACCACGACATTCCCGAGGGCTGGCAGATCGCCCCCACCTTCGTGCAGGCCGGGCTCGACACCGACTGGCTGGACCAGGTCGCCGCCGCCGTGGACGAGGAACTCCTGCCGAGTGCGATCGGGTGGCTCAACTACACGGTCGAGACAGAGCTGTTGATGGACGAGATCGCGGACTCCACCACCCGGATCTCCCATCTGGTCGACGCCGCCAAGCAGTACTCGCAGCTCGACCGGGCCCCGTACCAGGTCGCCGACGTCCACGAACTCCTCGACAGCACCCTGTTGATGCTGTCGGGCAAGATCGGCCCGCGGATCAAGGTCGTCAAGGCGTACGACCGTACGGTCCCGAGGATCCCGGCGTACCCGGCGGAGCTCAACCAGGTGTGGACCAACCTGATCGACAACGCGGTGTCCGCCATCAACAGCGCGGGTGAGGAAGGCACGTTGACCGTGCGGACGGCGCTCGACCACGACCGGCTGCTGGTGGAGTTCCGCGACACCGGGCCCGGCGTGCCGAAGGAGATCCGCGGCCGTATCTTCGACCCGTTCTTCACCACCAAGCCGGTGGGCGAGGGCACCGGGCTCGGCCTGGACATCTCCTGGCGGATCGTCGTCAACAAGCACCACGGCACGCTCCAGGTCGAGTCCGAGCCGGGCGACACCCGATTCCAGGTCCTTCTCCCGCTCACGGCCGCGGAGTCCGACACAGCACCCGAGGAGCCGGCATGACCAGCGACAACGCGATCGACGGAATCGAGCCCGACGTTCCGCCGAGCGGCGCCGGGTGCGTGGAGTGCGACGCGGCCGGTGGGTGGTGGTTCCATCTGCGGCGCTGTGCGCAGTGCGGCCACGTCGGCTGCTGCGACTCGTCGCCGGGCAAGCACGCCACCGGTCACTTCCGGGAGACCGGTCATCCGCTGGTGCAGAGCTTCGAGCCGGGTGAGGGCTGGTACTGGAACTTCGCGACGAACGAGCTGTACGAGGCCGGGCCGGAACTCGCGCCGCCGGCCGACCATCCCGCGGACCAGCCGGCACCGGGGCCCGCGGGGCGGGTTCCGGCGAACTGGGCGGAGACGTTGCGCTGAGTCCCACCCTTGCTGGGCAGGGGTGTTGTCAGTTCCGCGTGCCAGGATGGATGCGTGCCGCAGACCTCGTTCACCACACCGCTCATCGGCCGGGATGAAGAACTCTCCCGCCTCTCCGGGCTGCTCGAGCGCGCCCGGGGCGGTGAGGCGCGCGCGGTCCTGATCGCCGGGGACGCCGGGGTCGGCAAGACGCGGATGCTGGACGAGGTGGCCGGGCGGGCCGCCGGGGCCGGGATGACGGTGCTCACCGGGCACTGCGTGGACCTCGGTGACGTCGGTCTGCCGTATCTGCCGTTCACCGAGGTCCTCGGTGTGCTCGCGGGCGACGAGCGGTTCGCGGGCGCCCTCGCCGGGCATCCGGTGGTCGACCGGCTGCTGGGCGGCGGCACGGACGCCGTGCGGGACGTGGGCGGACGGCTGCGGCTGTTCGAGGACATCGCGGGGCTGCTGGCCGATCTGGCGGACATCGCTCCCCTGCTGCTCGTCCTGGAGGACCTGCACTGGGCCGACCAGTCCTCCCGGGACCTCCTGCGGTTCCTCCTCAGCCGGGGCATCCTCCAGCGGGCGGCGGGCGGCGCGCCCACGCACCGGCTGGCGGTGTTCGCCTCCTACCGAGCCGATGACCTGCACCGCCGCCATCCGCTGCGTCCGCTGCTGGCCGAACTGGTGCGGCTGCCCGCCGTGGAACGGCTGGAGCTACGGCCCATGGCGGATGCCGAGGTGGCGCGCCTGGTGCGCGCGGTGGAGGACCGTCCGCTCCCGGACGCCACGGTCCGCCGGATCGTCGAGCGCGCCGAGGGCAACGCCTTCTACGCGGAGGAACTGGTCGCCGCCACGGAGACGGACGTCGGCGGGGTTCCCAGTGGTCTCGCGGACGTCCTCCTCATCCGTTTCGAGCAGCTCTCCGACACCGCCCAGCAGGTGCTGCGCACGGCCGCGGTCGCCGGGCGCCGCGTCGAGCACGACCTGTTGCGGGAGGCCGTGGGACTCCCCGAGGACGAGCTGGAGTCGGCGCTGCGCGAGGCCGTGGGGCGGCAACTGCTGACACCCGGGGACGGCGACACGTACGCCTTCCGGCACGCCCTGGCCCGCGAGGCGGTGTACGCGGATCTGCTCCCGGGTGAGCGGTCCCGGCTGCACGGCGCGTTCGCGCGGCTGCTCGCCGGTCGGGGACACCGGACCGAGAGCGCCGCCGAGCGCGCCCACCACTACCGGGAGAGCCACGACCTGCCCGAGGCACTCGCCGCCTCGCTGGAGGCCGCGGACCACGCCCAGCGGGTCGGCGCGCCCGCCGAGGAGCTACGACACCTCGAAGCCGCCCTGAACCTGTGGTCGGCGGTGGAACCGACGGCGCGGCCCACCGGGGAGGGCGTCGACCGGGTGACGCTCACCCTGCGCGCCTCCGCGGCGGCCGCGCACGCCGGTGAGGCACACCGGGCGGTGTCCCTCACCCGGGCCGCGCTCGCGGGTATCGGTCAGGACGCGGACTCCGAGCTGGCCGCCCGGGTGCGGTACACACTCGCCGGGAACCTGATCACCGTCGACAGTCTGACCGCCGCCTTCGCCTACAGCAGCGAGGCGCTCGCCCTGATCCCCGCCGATCCGCCGTCCCGCACCTGGGTGTGGGCGGCGGCCACCCACGTCATGGCGGCGCGTCAGGTCGGTGCGAACGAGACCGCGTTGCGGGTCGCCCGGCAGGCCCTGGCCATCGCCGAGCAACTGGACGTGGCGGACGCCCGGGCCGACCTGCTCGTCTCCCTGGCCGCTCTCGAAGGGGGCGGCCGCCGCACCCCGGAGGGCCGGGAGCGGCTGCGGGAGGCCCGGGACCTCGCGCGGGGTTCGGGCAACGCGCCGGTGGAGATGCGCGCCCTGTTCAACCTCGCCGTCGGCTGCTTCGAGTCGGGTGACCTCGACGAGTGTCTGCCGTGGCTGACCGAGGGGCTTGACCGGGCCCGGCGCGCGGGGCTGCTGTCCTCGCCGTATCCGCTGGAGATGCGTTATCTCCGGCTGCTGGTGCTGTACACGCTGGGCCGCTGGGACGAGTGCGTCGGCGCGGCGACCTCGGACGCCGAGGTACTGCCGGCGGCCGGGAGCTACACGGTCGGGCCCGCGTTGTACGTGGCGCTGGCGCGCGGTGACCTCAAGGCCGCCGACCGGGCCTGCGCCCTGTTGGAGGGGCCGTTCGACTGGATGGGCACGCTGGTCGCGGGCATCGTGCTGACCGACGCGGCGGCGCAGCGGGGGAAGCCGGAGGCGGCCGTGGAGCGGATGCGGTCCACCGTCGCGGCCCTCACCGACGACGCGGGCACCCTTCCGGACGTCACGGTCCGGCTGGCCGCCCTCGCGCTGTCCGCGGTGGCCGACCGGGCCGTCGCACTCCGCCGCACCGGGGACGAGGCCGGGGCGCGCGCCTGGGCGGCCACGGCGACCGAACTCCGCGACCTGGCCCGCGTCACGGCCGTGCGCGGCGACGACGGCACACCGCAGGGGCCGGAGGGGCAGGCTTGGCTGGCCCGCACGGAGGCGGAGTGGGCGCGCACCGTGACCGGGCCGGACGCGGCGGCCTGGGCGAAGGCGGTCGAGGCGTTCGACTTCGGCGACGTGTACGAGCGGGCGCGCTGCCAACTGCGACTGGCGGAGGCCCTGTTGGCTGCCGACCGGCGTGAGGAGGCGGCCGTACAGGCCCGCGCGGCCCGGGAGACGGCCTTGCGCTTCAAAGCGACACCGCTCCTCGATCAGCTGAACTCCCTGATCCGCCGCGGCCGCCTGTCGGACACCCCGTCCGCCGCCGACCGTGCCGCGATCCTCACCGCCCGCGAACAGGACGTGCTGCGGCTCCTCGCCCTCGGCCGCAGCAACCGGCAGATCGGCGAGGAGCTGTTCATCAGCGGCAAGACGGCGAGCGTCCATGTTTCCAACATCCTCGCCAAGTTGGGCGCGGCGAGCCGTACGGAGGCGGTGGCCGTCGCCTACCGGGAGGGCCTGATCACCCCGGAGCCGAGCGGATCGGGCCGCGGGTCGTCGTCCTGAGCTACGGCAGCGGGTCGGCGCAGTCCAAGCTCTCGAGATCGACGGCGTCGGCCATCGCCTGCATTCCCTTGTCGTTGGGGTGCAGGTGATCGCCTCCGTCGAAGGTGGGGTGGATGCGCTCGGGGTCGTAGGGGCTTCGGAGGATGCGGTCGAAATCGGTGACGGTGTCGAACTCGCCGCTGGTGCGGATGAATTCGTTGACCTCCCGGCGTACGGCCTCGGCGTCCGGGTCCCATTCGGACCAGCCCTCGAAGGGGCCGACGGTGGCCGCGGCGACGCACTTGCCGGCCGCGTGCGCCCGGTCGGTGATCTCGCGGTAGCCCTCGATCAGGTCGTCCGCCGTGACGCCCGTGTGGGCCTTGATGTCGTTGACGCCCTCGAAGAGGAACACGGTGCGCAGGCCGGGCTGGGAGAGCACGTCCCGGTCCAGCCGGTTCAGGGCACTTCGTCCGGCACCGTCGGCGAGAACCTTGTTGCCGGCGATGCCCTCGTTGGCGACGCCCTTGACCGAGGTGTCCGCCCGTTGGAGGCGGCGTGCGAGATAGTCGGGCCAGCGCCGGTTCCGGTCGCTGGTGGACTGCCAGCCGTCGGTGACGGAGTCGCCGAGGGCGATGACGGCTCCGGTGTCCGCGCCGGCCCGGACGGAGACCGCGTCGAGGTAGAACCAGGAGCCGGTGGTCTCCGTCCAGCTCGCGGCGCTCTCCTCGGCGGTGTGGTCGCCCCGGGTGACGTAGGACGTCTGCATGGCCATCCAGTGACCGGTCGCCGGGCCCGCCGCGTCGGACGTGTGGAGGCTGACCACCAGGTTGCTCGCGGCGGGCAGCCTGCCCGGCAGCGGGTCGCTCAGTACGGTCTCCCCGGCGGGGACGGTGACGGAGCGAGCCCCGCCGAAGGTCAGCCTCCGGTTGCTGCCGCGGACCAGTTCGGCGCCTTTTTTCTGGAGGCCGGCGTACACGCTGTCGAAGGTGACCGGGCGGTCCCCGAAGGCGTTGGAGAGCCGGATCCGCGGATCGCGGCCCCCGACGCTGGTGTGCACGACCAACCGGTAGCCGCGGTCGGCGGCGGCCTCGCCGAAGCGGTCGGCGCTCGCTCCCCAGGTGATCACGCCGGCGGGGACGTCGAAGGTTCCGGCCGGTGTGGACGTGGACTGGCAGGCGGAGGCCAGCAGCAGGACGACGACCGCGCGGCCCGCACGCGCGAGGCGGACCTTCACGGTGCGAGATCCTGCAACGTGACGGACTCTCCGGGCTTCAGGCTCACGGTACGGACCCTATCGCCGTATGCCACTGCGGTGGTCCGGCCACCCACGCCACGGATCCGTGCCCGGGTCCGCCGGCCGCCCCGCCGGTCCAGCTCGACGCGGCAGCCGCCGGCACCGGCCCCGGTGAGGGAGCCGAACTGCGCCCGCGCTTCGGACAGGGCCGGGAGGAGGTCGCGTCCGGGCAGTTGCCGGAAGGGCGGTCGGTGTCCCTGGGGGCTCCGCTCCGGGGAGGCGGTCAGGACGACTTCGGGACGTCGATGCGGTCGATGTCAGGGGCGTAGCCCGGACCGCTGTCGAAGGTGATCGTGTTGCTGCCCGCCTTCAGCGTGACCGGCACGCCGACCGTCTCGACGGTTCCCCAGTCGCCGGTGGACGGGAACTTGTGGCGGGTGACACCCCCGGTGTTGGCGTAGACGTCGACCGAGCGGGCGTCACCGCTGACGTAGGCCACCTTGACCCAGTAGGTGCCGGCCCTGGCCACGACGACGTCGTTGAAGCGGAGCTTGCCGCCGAGGTACAGGTTGCCGACCTTCGTGCCACCGGAGCAGGTGGAGCAGCCGGTGCGGGAGGCGTTGCCGGTGAGAGTGTTCGCCGGGGACTCGGCCTCGTAGGCGGTCGCGGTGAGCGCACTGCCCCGAGGGATGACGGTGAACAGGCGGGAGCCGTGGGCGGGGAGGGTCTGGGTGACCTTGTTCTTGTACGTGCCGAGGTTCTCGTGGTTCCACAGGTCCCGGACGGCCGCCTTACCGGTGAAGCCGAGGGTGGACCAGTCGGCGGTGACGGCGGCTGGTGCGTCGGCGAGGTTGAACAGGGCGACGGTGTAGGTGCCGTCGGGGTTCTTCGCGGCCCACACCTGCTGGGGATCGGAGGGGGTGACGGGGCGTGCGGGCGGGGTGGCGCCCTGGTTGACGGCGATGACCTCGCGGTTGGTCAGCAGGGACAGCCCGTAGGAGTCGAGGCGGGTGAGGTCGTCGCCGGTGTAGAGGGGGGACTTGGCGATGGCCCACAGGGTGGCGTAGCTCTGCCGCTCGGCCTTGGTGAGGCCGTCCATCTCGCCGTTTCCGACGTCCAGGGCGTCGAGGTCGTTCCAGCCGCCGGGGCCGGCGTGCCGGGTCCAGGCGGGGGCGTCGTCCCAGCGGTCGTCGACGGAGTTCTCCCAGCTGACCAGGGTGTTGCAGTAGCACTCGACGTCGGTGTCGATGCGCCAGCCGTTGGAGTAGCTCTTCCAGTCGGCGGCGTGGCCGATGTCGAGGGACCAGGACAGTTCGAGGTGGATCGGCCGGCCGGTGGCGGCGATCGCCTTGTGCCAGGCGGCCACGTCGGCAACGTTGTCGTACTGGTCGCCGCTCTTGCCGGAACCGGGGCCGACGCCGTCGAGCTTGAGGAAGTCGTATCCCCAGTCGGCGATGAGCTGCGCCTGGGAGTCGATGTACTTCTGGGTGCAGGGACGGGCGAAGTCGAGCTTGTACGAGCTGTCCCAGCCGTTGGTGGTGCGCAGGTCGTCGTAGACGATGTCGGCGGTCGTGCAGCCGTCGGCGTTCCGGACGGGGACCTTGCCGGCGCCGTACGCCTCCTTCTCCAGGCCGGCGGGCAGGTAGATGCCGGCCTTGAGGCCCTTGGCGTGGATGCGGTCGGCCACGGCCTTCATACCGCTGGGGAAACGGACCGGGTCGGCCTTCTGGCGCCCGTACTCGTCGAACCCGGGCTTCCAGGTGCTGTCGCGCCACCAACCGGCGTCGATGTTGACGTACTCGTAGCCGTACTTCTTGAGCTTTGCGGCCATGGCGTCGGTCTGCTTGAGGACGTTCACCTCGGTCAGGTAGCTGTAGTCGCCGTCCGGGTTGAGGCCGGGGTACTTGGACGACTGCATGCTCCAGCTGGACCAGCCCATGTAGGGCTTGGCCGCGAGGGCGGGCGCCGGGGCGGTGTCCGCGTGAGCCGCCGCAGGCGCGGCGGGGGCCGGGGCGGTGTCCGCGTGAGCCGCGGGCGCGGCGGCCGCCGTGAGGGCGAGCACCACCACGGCTGTCAGGGCGCGTGCGGGCAGGACGGAGTACGAGGATGACCACATGGGTCGTACCTCCTGGGTGTCGGCTCTGTGGGTGGGTGACTAGCTGTCGGCTCGGATGAAGGACTGGATCGCGGTGGCCGCGGCCCCGCGGGCCCACTCCTCGAAGGGCAGCGGGCGGGTCTGTACGTCGCACCGCGCGGCGGAGCCGAAGGCGGCCGCGGCGAAGGCGTCGCGGATCTGCTCCGCGAACAGGTCGTGGGCGGCCAGCCCCTCGCCGGAGATGATCACGCGCTCGGGGCCGAGCAGGTTGGCCACGGTGGCGATGCCGCGGCCGATCGCCTCTCCCGCGCGCGCGTAGGCCTCGCGGGCTCCGGCGACCCCGCCGCGGGCGAGGCGTACGGCCTCCGCGGTGTCGTTGACGTCGAAGCCCGTGGTCTCGCGGATCCGCCGGAGGATCGCGGCGTCCCCCGCGATGGCCTCCACGCAGCCGTGGTTGCCGCAGTGGCACAGGGGGCCGGTCGGGTCGACGGTCACATGGCCGATCTCGCCGGCCACCCCGTGCGCGCCGGCGACCACCCGGCCGTGCACGACGAGGCCGCAGCCGATGCCGGCGCCGACCGTCACCACGGCGAAGTCGGACAGGCCAGCGCCCGCGCCGAACCACTGCTCCGCCACGGTCAGGGCACGCACATCGTTGTCCACAGTGACCGGCAAGCCCGTGGTCATGGCGGCGAGTTCGGCCAGCGGGACGTCGCGCCACTCAAGGAACGGCGAGTAGCGGACCACTCCCGCGCCGCGGTCGACGTCGCCGGAGACGGCGATGCCGAGACCCAGGACCCCCGCTCCGACGCCGTCCGCCTCGGCCAGCAACTCCTGGACCACCTCCCCGGTCGCGGCCAGCACCACCTTGAGGTCACGGTCCGTCAGCGGTACGTGGCGGGCGGCGCGGATCCGGCAGCACAGATCGGTGAGCACGCCGATGATCTCGTCGCCGGTCACCTTGATCCCGAGGAACAGCGCCCGCCCGCCGTCGACCCTCACGAGGTTCGCGGGCCGCCCGAGCACGGGGCGCGCCTCCTCGGCGGCGTCCTCCACGAGGTACCCGGCCTCGATCAGCGGCCGGACCGCCTTGGTGACGGCGGCCGGTGACAGCCCGGCGCGCCGGGCCAGCTCCAGGCGGGTGAGGGGGCCTTGGGACAGCGCGGTGGTGAAGATCTGTGCGGCGGCCGGGGTGTTGGCGGGGAAGGTCTCGGCCCGGTGAGTCTGGCGCATGGCCGGGAACCTAGAGGGGTTCTTTTCCGTCGTCAATAAAAGAAGCAGAATTCGCGGGCCGCCGGACTGTCGGTCCCCCACGGCACAATCGCCGCATGACGACGCCCCATTGGCACGAGCTGACCCACGCCTACGGCTCCGCCGAGGACGTTCCGGCCCTCTTCGCCCGCCTCGGCGGACCTGAGGACGAGGCCGTGTGGAACGACCTCTGGTCCGCACTGTGCCACCAGGGGGACGTGTACGAGGCGAGCTGGATGGCGATGCCCGCCCTCAGGGACATCGCGCTGGGCCGCGCGCCCGGCGAGCCGATACAGGCGGTGCTCATGGCCGGGCTGATCGCGTCCGACCAGGACGCGGCACGCTGGGCCCGGTTCGCGCGAGAGATCGGCGAACTGCTGGGAGTCGCACGTGGCTTGCTCGACGACCCCACTGTGGACGAGAGCTCCTTCGCCTACCTGCTGCAGTCCGTCCTCGCCTTCGAGGGCGTTCCCGTGTGGTCACGGGAGCTGGAGGGGGTGTGTGACGGGGAGTACGAACTCGACTGCCCGGGGTGCGAGGACGGCCTCTTCGTCGCCTTCGGCTCGTACGGGACCTTCGCCGTGGCCGGTGACTACGTCGGCCCCGGCGCCGTGGGCGAGGAGGGGCGGGCCGAGCTCGTACCCGCGACCCCGGACCAACTGGAGGGCATCGGGGCCCGGCTGCACCAGGCGGCGGCGAGGGCGGGCCGGCCGGAGGTCGCCCAGGCGCTGACGTATGTGTTCGGCGAGGCCCGATGCCCGTCCTGCGATGTCGTGTTCTCCGTGTCCGAACAGGTGGAACGACGGTGGACCTAGACCCGAAATGGTCGGTTTTGGGCGCTTCGGCAGCGATACTGCGCGCATCCGCATCGCGCAGTGATCACCGAGTGACCAGGTGACCAGGGTGACCAACCGTGTGGCCACTGTGCCGATGTGACTCCCCGACAGGACAGGAGTCAGTCGCATGGCATCAGCAACAGTGCGCAGGAGCGCGGTGGTGGGGGCGGTTCTGCTGTCCCTGCTGGCGGTTCCCGCGCATGCCGTACCCCGGGCATCGACGGCCTCCGAGGCCGACACCACCTCGGCCGGCACCCTGCCGAAACCCGACCTCACCGGTCTGCGGAGCGTCCTGCGCACGGCGCTGGAGCAGGGGGCGCCCGGCGCGATGGCACGGATCGACAGCGGTGGCACGGTACGTCTGGCCGCCGCGGGCGTCGCCGACCGCGAGACCGAACGGGCCATCGGCAACACGGACCGTTTCCGCATCGGCAGCGTCACCAAGATCTTCACCTCGACGGTGCTCCTGCAACTGGTCGACGAGAAGAAGCTCACGCTCGACTCCTCGGTCAACCGCCATCTGCCGGGGCTGCTGCCCGACAGCCGGATCACCGTGCGGCACGTGCTGAGCCATCGCAGCGGACTGTACGACTACACGGGCGAGATGTTCGCGAGGACGGTCCCGGGCTTCGAGGCGGTCCGTACGAAGGTCTTCACCCCGCGGCAGCTGGTGGACCAGTCGCTGCGCCGACCGCCGACCCACACGCCGGGCGCCGTCTACTCCTACTCCAACACCAACTTCGTCATCGCGGGGATGCTCGTCGAGAAGCTGACCGGCCGCTCCGTCGGAACCGAGTACCAGAACCGGATCATCACGCCCCTGCAGCTGCGGGACACCTTCTACGTGCACCCCGCCACGGAGATCCCCGGCCGCCACGCGCGCGGGTACCTCACCCCCGACCAGACGGGCGGCGCGCTGGTCGACGCCACCAGACAGACGGCGTCCTGGGCGCAGAGCGCGGGCGCGCTCATCTCCAGCACCCGGGATCTCAACACCTTCCTCACCGCACTGCTCGGCGGCCGCCTGACCTCGGTCGCGCAACTGGCACAGATGCAGCGGTGGGTGCCGGCGGGCAGCAATCAGTCCTACGGGCTCGGGCTGCGCCGCCGCAGCCTGTCGTGCGGTGTGTCCGTGTACGGCCACACGGGTGCCGTCCAGGGCTACTACACATTCGCCTTCACCACGAAGCACGGCGGGCGCAGCCTCAGCGCACTCGCCACCACGTCCAACAACGGTACGGTCCTCAACACGATGCTGGGCACGCTGGAGTCCGCGTTCTGCGGCAAGCGGACCAAGGCGACGCGTGGATCCGTCACGCCACTCGAACGGCACGAGGACCTCGCTCCGCAGATCACCCTGGACTGACCGCCGGCCGTACGGACGGGGAACGCTCACCTGCCGACGCACGTTGTCCGGACGACCCCCCAGGGGCCCCGAACGACGACATCAGGGCGGCACGATGAGCGAATTGGTCCCCGGGGGCAATCTGCCTCTCCCGGACGGTGCCGTGACCGTCCGGGTGCCCGGCCCGTTCGACGTGTCCGCGCTGATCACGGACGACGGCGGCAAGGTCCGGGGCGACGACGACTTCGTCTTCTACAACCAGCCGGCCGCTCCGGGCGCCCGTCTGCACGGCGACACGCTGACCGTCGATCCGCCGGGCCTGCGTGCCGGCGCCACCCGGGTCACGGTGGTGGTCAGCGCCGCCGATCCCGCCACTCCCCTGGGCCGGCTGCCCGTCCCCACCCTGCACGTCACCGGCGCGGGCGGCCGCTCCCTCGCCCGGTTCGCCCCGCCCCGCCCTCGCCAGGAGACCGTCCTGCTCCTCGCGGAGCTCTACCGACGCGGCGACGGGTGGAAGCTGCGAGCACTGGGGCAGGGCTACGCCGACGGCCTGGCCGGTCTGGCCCGCGACTTCGGAGTGGACGTCGCGGACGACCCATCGCCGCCGCCGACCCGCTCGACGCCGTCCGCCACGTCGACGACGCCCCGGCCGACACCGAACGCTCCCTCCGCGACACGCCCGGGACGCCCGACACCCGGCGCACCAACCCTGACCCGACCGGCACCCCGCGTCCCTCCCCCGGCCCGCCCGGCACCGACGCCGGCCGCCCCCGAACCCGACGGCTTCCTCGGGCTGGTCAACTCCGCCCGTACCTCCGTCGGTTCGCCCCCGGTCTCCCTCGACGCACGGCTCGCCGCCGCGGCGCGCGCCCACGCGGCCGCCATGGCCTCGGCCGGGCAGCTCGGCGTTCAGGGCGCGGACGGCGTCTCCGTCCACCAGCGCGTCACAGCCGCCGGATACGCCTATGTCACGGTCGGCGAGCACCTGGTCTCCGGCCCGCGCACCCCTGCCGAGTTCGTGGCGTACTGCCTGCGGACCGAACAGCCCCGACGCACCCTGCACGACCCGGCGTTCACGGACGTCGGCCTGGCGTACGTCACGGATGCCCGATCGGGCGACACGTACTGGACCGCTCTGTGGGCGAGGCCCCTCACGCCCGCCGAGCTGGCGCGGGCGCAGGCCGATGTCGTCGCGCTCACCAACCGGGAGCGTGCCCGGGCCGGGTTGCCGCCGCTCGCGGTGGATCCGCTGCTGGCCGCCGCCGCGCAGGCGTACAGCACGGACATGGCGGCCCGCGCCTTCTACTCCCACACCTCGCCCGAAGGCACTCAGCCATGGGACCGGGCCGCCGCCGCGGGCTCCACCCGGCGTTCGATCGGCGAGAACATCGCCTGTGGCCAGCGCTCCGCGGCCGAGGTCGTCGAGGGCTGGATGAACAGCCCGGGGCACCGTGCCAACATCCTCAAGCCCGCGTTCACCCACATAGGGGTCGGCTTCGCGGGCGGCGGCCCGGCGGGCACGTACTGGACACAGCTGTTCGGCGCCTGAGGGGGCCGTTTTCGAGGCAGCCGCTCCCGAGACAGCCGTATCCGGAAAGCGCCCCGGCTCGCGATCTTGGCGGAACGCATCCCTCCGGGACAGGATGCCTGCATGAAGGGTGACCTGTTTTCCAGCGAGCACATGGTGCAGCCTGCCGCCGCGCCGGGTATGACGGTCCAGAACTCCAAGTGCGTCAAGTACGCGGTGAACGGCGAGATGCTCGCCCGTCAGGGGGCTATGGTCGCCTACCGCGGCAATCTCCAGTTCGAGCGCAAGGGCCAGGGCGTGGGCGGCATGCTCAAGCGCGCGGTCACCGGTGAGGGGCTTCCCCTGATGGCGGTGCGCGGGCAGGGCGAGGCCTGGTTCGCGCACGAGGCGCAGAACTGCTTCGTCGTCGAGATCGACCCCGGCGACGAGTTCACCGTCAACGGCCGCAACGTCCTGTGCTTCGACGCCTCGTTGTCGTACCGGATCGCCACCGTGAAGGGTGCCGGCATGACCGGGGGCGGCCTGTTCAACAGTGTGTTCACCGGGCACGGCAAGCTGGGCCTGGTGTGTGACGGCGATCCGCTGGTCATTCCGGTCTCGCCGCAGTATCCGGTGTACGTCGACACGGACGCGGTCGTCGGCTGGACGGCGGGGCTGCAAACCTCCCTGCACCGTTCGCAGTCCATCGGATCGATGCTGCGCGGCGGTTCCGGCGAGGCCGTGCAGCTGATGCTCCAGGGCCAGGGACATGTCGTCGTCCGGCCGAGCGAGGCCACGCCCCAGAAACCCCAGCAGCACTGAGGCGTCGTGAGGTGATCTGCGCCTCACGGGCAACCCGTTCGGCTCCGTCCGCGTCTTGATCGGCGACAGACCAGGCCCCGGCTTTCGGGCCGGGGCTGATTTCCGACGGACTATACCCGCCGTGTATACACGCGATTTATACACGCGTTGTATAGACGACGGGCCATACGGACCGAAAGGCATGCATGTACGGCAAGGCATTCGCCCCGGAGTACCAGGGCGCCCTCACCACCCTGTCCGTGAACTCCTCGCTGACCGACGTACTGGCCGCCGGCACCGAGCAGTTGCGGGCCGCCGAGCGCACCGGACAGCACGGGGAGGCCGCCCGCTCCGGGCTCGCGGTCGCCGAGGCGCACCGCCGGCTGGGCCGGATCGCGGAGGCGGACCGGGCGTGGAAGGCGAGTTACCGGGCGGCCCGGGCGGCCGGGGACCTCGCGGCGATGGCCTGGGCGCTGTGGAGCGGCGGCACACTGGCCCGGCAGCGCGGCGCCCTGGCCCTGGCCCGGCGACTCCTGGAGCTCGCGGCCGAACTCGGTGAGCGCGGCCAGGACGTCGTCGTCCGCGGCTACTCGCTGGCGGGCCTGGCCGAGACCGGCCGTATCCAGGGCGATTACGAGGCCGTCGGCAGGCTGCACGAGCAGTTGCTCGCCGAGGCCCGCCGGCGCGGCGAGGCGCGGCACACGGTGTGGGCGCTGGAGGGCATCGCGCAGATGCACCGCAACACCGGTGCGTACGACACGGCGTACGCGATGTTCGAGGAGGCGGCCGGTATCGCCGCGGGCGCCGAGGACCGGCGGGGGCACGCCTGGGCACTGCGCGGGCTCGCCGACGTCGTCTCCGTGCGCGACGGCGACACCGAGCGGGCGCTCGCCCTGCTGTCCGAGGCGGAGACGACGTGCCGGACGATGAAGCTGTCCAGCGCGCTGGCGTACAACCACAAGATGCGCGGCAACGTCCTCTACCGCGCCGGGCGTTACACCGAGGCCCGAGATCTGTACGAGCGGGCTCTGGCGGAGTTCCGTGCGATGAGCGAGCCGCGCGGGGAGGCGCTGGCCCGGCTCGGGCTGGCCAAGTCGCTGGCCCGGCTCGGCCGCGACCGCGCCGAGACGGCGGCCGAACTGACGGACCTGACGCGCGTGTTGGAGCGGATCGGGTTGCGGCACGCGCGGGAGATGGTGGCGCGGGCGCAGGACGAGTTCGGCCTGCGGACCGAGGCCGTACGGTGACCGCGCTGACGTCGGCCGTAGCCGCGCCCGAAGTCCTCGACCGCTGCCGCGCGTTGGTGCGGCCCGCGTTACGGAAAGCCGTCGGGCGGATGCATCCGTGGGTCGCTGAGATGGCCGCGTACTCCTTCGGCTGGTGCGAGGTGGGCGGCGGGCCCGCCGTCGCTCCCGGCGGAAAGGGGGTGCGGCAGGCACTCGCCGTGCTCGGGGCCGAGGCAGCCGGTGCGTCGGGGCGGGCCGGGGTGCCCGCGGCGGTCGCGGCGGAGCTGGTGCACGCCTTCTCCCTGCTGCACGACGACATCATGGACGGCGACGCGGCCCGGCGCCGCCGCCCGACCGTGTGGAAGGCGTACGGCACCGGGCCGGCGGTCCTCGCGGGAGACGCGCTGTTCGCCCAGGCCGTCGAGACGCTCGCGGCGACGCCGACGGGCGGCCCCGCGGCCCTGCGTCTGCTGTCCGGGGCGCTGGGCGACCTGGTGCGCGGGCAGGCCGACGACCTGCTGTTCGCCTCGCGTCCGTGGACGGGGCCGCGCCGGGTACGGCCGGACGCGTACCGCACGATGGCCGAACACAAGACCGGCGCGCTACTGGGCTGCGCGGCCGCCCTGGGCGCCCTGCTCGGCGGTGCGCCGCCCGCCACGGTCACCGCGCTCGACCGGGCGGGGCGGCACCTCGGGGTCGCGTTCCAGATCGTCGACGACGTGTTGGGGGTCTGGGGAGATCCGGCCGTCACCGGCAAGCCCGTCCACGGCGATCTGCGGGAGCGGAAGAAGACGTTCCCGGTGCTGGCGGCGCTCGACTCTCCGGGCCCCGCGACCGGACGGCTCGTCGCTCTCCTGGAATCCGCCGAGGAGCCCGAGGAAGCTGCCGCGCTGATCGACGAGGCGGGCGGCCGGGCCGCGGCCCTGGACGAGGCACGCCGTCGGGTCACCGCCGTGGACTCGGCCCTCGCCGACGTGCCGATCGTGTCGGGCGCGGCCGCCGACCTGCGGTCGCTGCTGGACTTCCTCGTGCGGCGCGACCTCTGACACCGGGTTGACCCGCGCCGCGCCGCACGCCAGGGTGCGAGGCGGCGTGGATCATCGCCCCGCGCCGGGAGGATGACACCCTTGATCGGGATCACGGAGATCGAGAACGCGGCCGAGCGGATCGCCGGACACGTCGTACGCACCCCGACAGTGCCGAGCCCCGGCCTGTCCACGCTGCTCGGTGTCCCCGTCACGGCGAAGCTCGAGCTGCTGCAGCGCACCGGCTCCTTCAAGGCGCGCGGGGCGACGGCCAAGCTGCTGTCGCTGAGCGGGGCCGAGCGGGCCGCCGGGGTCGTGGCGGTCAGCGGCGGCAACCACGGGATCGCCCTCGCGGTCATGGCGGCGGCCCTCGACGTGAAGGCGACGGTGGTGATGCCGCGTTCGGCGCCCGCCCGTTCCGTGGAGATCGTGCGGGAGGCGGGCGCCTCGGTGCGGCTGACCGACGACATGGACGGCGCGTTCTCGCTCGTGACCCGACTGCGGGACGAAGGGCTGACGCTGGTGCACCCGTTCGACGACCCTGTGGTGATCGCCGGGCAGGGCACCGTCGGCCTGGAGTTCGCCGAGGACGCCGACGAGCTCACCGACGTCCTCGTGAGTGTCGGGGGCGGCGGACTGATCGCCGGTGTCGCGGCCGCGCTGCGCGCCCGCCGTCCGGGCCTGCGGATCTGGGGTGTGGAGACCGAGGGTGCCGAGGCCATGTCCCGGGCGCTGGCGGTGGGCGGCCCGGTAGCGGTCCCGCTGTCGTCGATCGTGTCCACGCTGAGCGCGCCCTCCGTGTCACAACTGACCTACGACCACGTGTCCGCCCTGGTCACCGAGGTGCTCGTGGTCCCCGACCGGGAGGCCGTGCGGGGTTCGCTCGAACTCGCCGACCACGCCAAGGTGTGGGCCGAACCAGCCGCCGGCTGCCTGCTCCCCGCGGCCCGGCAGGTCCTGGAGCGGGTCGGTGAGGGAGCCCGGCTGGGACTCGTCGTGTGCGGGGGCAACACGACGACCGGTGACGTGCTGGCCTGGTCGGAACGGTTCGGGTTGCGCTGAGACGGGCAACTCCGGTCGTTCGGCGGGCAGTTCCTACTGACCTGTCGTACAGGAGGTGAACAAAAGAAAAGAGACGCCCTTCCGTTGAGGAATCATTGAACACATCCCGCCGCGGGCGCCGTACCTGTGTGAAAGGTGAGAGCCAGCGGTTCAGCGAGGGATGACATGGTCAAGGCGCACGTCTCCACACAAGAGTTGGTCGCCGGAAGGTACCGGCTGCTGGAGGTCCTCCACCGCGAGACCAACCGCGTCTGCTGGTACGGCGAGGACATCCAGGTCGAACGGCCTTGTCTGCTCACCCAGATCGGGTTGCCGGCCGACCCGGACGGGGACAGTGCGCGCCGGGCCACCGCGCGGGTCATCCGGATGTCGGAGACCATGGGACTGCTGTGCCCCGGCCGGGTCGCTCCGGTCGTCGACGCCGTCGTGGAGTCCGACATCCTGTGGACCGTCACCGAGTGCATCGACGGCATCCCGCTGGGCGAACTCGTCGGCCGACAGGGCACCTTCAGCTACATGCGGGCGGCGCGCATCGGCCTGGAGCTGCTCGACGTGCTGGAGGCGGCGCACGGCGAGGGCATCACGCACGGCGAACTCAGCCCCGGCCAGGTGTTCGTACGGGAGGGAGGCGCCGTCGTCGTCACCGGCTTCGGCCTGGCCGGGGCGACCCTGGCGCCCCGGGTCACCGTGCCGTCGTACGCCTCCCCGGAGCAGGCCCGCGACGAGCGCATCGGGCCGGCCGCCGACCTGTGGGCGCTGGGCGCGATCCTCTACACGATGGTCGAGGGCCGTCCGCCCTTCCGGGACCGGGACCGGCCCGAGAGCACTCTGAAGGGCGTGGACCGGCTGCCGCTGCGTTCGCCGTTGCGAGCCGGGCCGCTCACCCAGACCGTGCAGGGGCTGCTGCGCAAGACCTCCCAGGAACGGCTGACCCGCCCGGTGGTCCGCGAGGCGCTCACCCGGGTTCTCAACGAGGACCCGGACATGGCCGTGAACTCCATGCCCAGGCCGCGGCTGCGCGGGATGTACGCGGCGGGGCCCGGGTGGACCAGACGGACCGTGGTCGCCGGCACCGCCCTGGCCGTCGTCACGGTCGCCGTCGCCGTCCTGGCCGTGACCCGCCAACTGCCGGGCACCAGTACCTCCGCGAGCGACTCGCCGCCCACTCCGTCCCCTTCCGCCTCCGCCGTCGCGCCCGGCAACGGGGGAGGCACGCGGACCTCCGAGCCGCCGGCGACTCCGTCACCCTCACCGCCGACCCCCACACCGACGCCGACACCCACACCCACGCCGACGCCCACTCCCTCGGGCGACGCGCTGCCCCCCGGATACAGCCGGTACCACTCCCCCGAGGGCTTTTCCGTGGCCCTCCCCAAGGGCTGGAAGCCGCTGAACACCACGCGCATGGCCGACCTGGCGTACCGCGTGACCTTCGGTGCGAAGGGCGACCCGCGCACGCTCGCCGTCACCTACAGCGAACGCGTGGGCGAGGACGCCGTGGCCGTCTGGCGGGACGACGTCGAGCCGGACCTCAAGCCGTCGGGCGACTACCGGCGGATCGGCGAGATCCGCGCGACGACGTACCAGGGGCGCGAGGCCGCCGACATGGAGTGGCTGGCCGACGTCGGCGGCACCCGCGTGCGCACGTTCGGCCGCGGCTTCCTCATCGGAGAAGGCCGCGGCTACTCGCTGCGCTGGACGACACCGGCCTCGGACTGGAACGAGAGCGCGAACCGGGAGGCGCTGGACACCCTCCTGAAAACGTTCCGGCAGCCCTCAGGCTGATCCGCGCGGAGCCCTCATCGCCCACAGCCGCCCTCCGTGCAGCGGCTCCGTGCGCCACCGCGCCGTGCAGGTCCGGTCCGTGAGCGAGCAGGTCACCACCAGATGGTGCGGCGTCTCCAGGAAGGCCACGTCGACGACGAGGGTGTCCGCGTCGGTCCATCCCCCGCTGACCGCGACGGGGACCGGCCCCTCGGTCACGGTCCAACCGCCCTGCCCGAGCGGCAGTCGCAGCCGGTCACCGTCCTCGACGAGCGTCAGACACCAGCCGTCCCCGTCCACCGAGACCTGAGCCCCGGTCAGCGCGCGCAGGGTCTCGCGCACGACGTCGTCCGGGGCGAACGCGGCGCCGGACCAGGCATCCGCCCTCTCCGGCGGTGCCGGCTTGCCCGGGGCGGACGGCAGTTCCAGCCGCGTCAGCCGCTCGGCCAGGGCCGCGTCCTCCTCCTCCCGGCCGGACAACGGTCCAGGACCGAAGGCGGGCAGCAGATGCTCCCAGGCCAGGTTCAACACCTCCTGCATGTCCTCGCTCGCCGAGGTCATCGCGACCACCACGTCGTACTCGGGCAGCACCAGGCAGTACTGCCCGTACGCCCCGTCGCCGCGGTAGCCGTGCCGGGACGTCCAGAACTGGAAGCCGTAGCCCTGCTGCCAGTCCGACAGCGCGCTCTCCGGCGTCCCGTCGGCGTTCGCCACGTGCACACGGATCGCCTCGGCCGCCCACCCCTCGGGCAGCAGCCGCTCGCCCTCCCACATCCCGTCCCGCAGGTACAGCTGACCGAGCCGGGCGATCGCGTCGGTGGTGGCGTGCAGCCCGCTGAAGCCCAGCTCGCGGCCCGCCCGGTCCCGCGTCCACGCCACCTCGCCGATGCCCAGCGGATCAAGCAGCCGCGGCCGCAGGTAGGCGCTCACCGACTGGCCGGTGACCCGTTCGATGATCGCGGCCAGCGTGTACGTGGTGGGCTGGTTGTACGCGAACACGGTCCCCGGATCCCGGTCCGGCGGCAGCAGCAGGAAGCCGCGGACCACCTCGTCCGGGTCGAGCGCGTGCGCCCGTTCCCAGGTCTCGTCGAGGTGACCGCTGGACATGGACGCCACGTGCCGGACGAGCATGGCGCGGCTGCGCGGATCGGTGATCTCGGCGTCGAGCTCCGGGAAGTACGAGATCACCGGATCGTCCAGCCCGATCAGTCCCTCGGCCACCGCGAAACCCGCGGCCGTCGCCGTGAAGCTCTTGCTGAGGGAGTACAGGAGATGGAGACGATCGGGGGTGTACGGCGCCCACCAGCCGGACGCCACCACGTGATCGTGGCGCAGGATCATCAGGCTGTGCGGCTCGATGCCGGGGGCGGCTTCGATGGCGTCGAGGAAGGCGTGAACGCCCGCCGCGTCGACGCCCTGGGCGGCGGGGGCACTCGTGGACGAGGAACGATCGGGCAGACGGCGAGTACTCATACGGGCATCCTCTCCCGATCCCCCGCCGTGATCGAGAGGCCGCCATCGACCCGTTTTCCCTGCCTCTCACCGGGGACCCGGCCCGTATGGTGCAAATCGGATACACGATGATGACCGAGCAGGCCGGCCCCCGTGAGCTCGTCGACCACCTGGTGCGGGCCGAGGAGGTCGGCTACGACTTCTCGGTGACCTCGGACCACTACTTCCCGTGGCTGCGCTCGCAGGGTCACTCTCCGTACGCGTGGAGTGTGCTGGGCGCGGCCGCCCAGGCGACCTCGCGCATCCCCTTGATGACGTACGTCACCTGCCCCACCGTTCGCTACCACCCGGCGGTCGTGGCGCAGAAGGCGGCGACGATGCAACTGCTGTCGGAGGGCCGGTTCCGGCTGGGTCTCGGCTCGGGTGAGAACCTCAACGAGCACGTGGTGGGCGGCGGTTGGCCGGCCGTCGACGTACGGCACGAGATGCTCGAAGAAGCGGTGGAGATCATCCGCGCGCTCTTCAAGGGCGGCCACGTGAACCATCGCGGGACGCACTTCGACGTCGAGTCGGCCCGGCTGTGGGACCTGCCCGACCAGCCGCCGCCGATCGGCATCGCCGTCTCCGGCGAGCAGTCCTGCTCCCTCGCGGGCAGGCTGGCCGACCTGGTCATCGCCACCGAGCCCAAGGCGGGGCTCCTCGACGCCTTCGACCAGCACGGCGGCACGGGCAAGCCGCGCGTGGGCCAACTGCCGGTCTGCTACGACCCCGACCGGGACGCGGCCGTCAAGCGCGCCCACGCCCAGTTCCGCTGGTTCGGCAACGGCTGGAAGGTCAACTCCGAGCTGCCGCACCCCGATGCCTTCGAGTCGGCCACGCAGTTCGTCAAGCCCGACGACGTCGCCGACTCCATCCCGTGCGGCGACGACCCGGAGGACTTCGTCGAGGCGGTACGGCCGTACGCGGAGGCCGGTTTCACCGAGATCGCGCTGGTCCAGATCGGCGGGGACTCGCAGCCCGCCTATCTCGACTGGGCGGAGAAGACCCTGCTGCCCGCGCTGCACGACGCGTTCGACTGAGCGGGCCCGGGCCGCCCGGGGTGCACCCGGAGGTGCAATAGGCTTCCGGCTCGCACACTGTGCGGTCCGACCAGCCTGCCCAGGAGAATGACCCGTGACCCTTGCGATCGTCCCGTCCGAGACGTCCCCCATGCCCCTGTCCGACCTCGTGGCGCGGGACGCCCGCGAGTTCGGGGTCTACGCGCGGACCGGAGGATGGGCCTTCGGCCTGATGGTGGCGCGCAGCGTGCGGCCCGGCGGCCAGAGCGCGGACGAGACGCCGAAGGTCTCCGCGAAGGAGTTCGCCGAACTCGCCGGCTGCTCGCCCGAGCGCGTCATGCGCTACTACAGGGCGTGGGACCGGGCCGCCGACGAGGGCCTCGTCCCACACTTCGAGGCGCTGGCCCCGGGCCAGGAGGTGGAACTGCCGGACGCCGACGTGTGGCTCGGCTACTACGTCTCCCGCAACAGCGCCACCTCCGAGCGCGGTACGGCCATCGCGGAGGCCGCCGAGGCCGAGGGCATCCGCCCGACCAAGGCGCTGGAGGTCGCCGAGAACCCGACCGCGCTGCGTGCCGCGATCCTCGCCGACCCCTCCACCGCCCGCGCGGCCCGCAGCGCGCTCCTCGACCGGCTGCGGGAAGATCCCGAACTCCAGGCCGAGTTGGCGCGTGACGTCGTGCGCACCGACGACCTGAAGAAGGCCGTCGCCACCGAGAGCCGGGCGGCCGACCGGATCGGATACGTGCGCCAGATCGCCGAGTCCGGGCAGGTCAAGACCCCTGCCGGGCAGACCATCGACGCGCCCGTCGACCTGCGCCAGGAGGCCGAGCGGCATCTGTCCCTCCTCGACGAGCTGGAGGAGGACGAGGACACCGGCGAGTGGGCGACCGAGGCGTACGACACCATGAAGTCGCTCGTCGCCGAGGCCGTGGAGGCCGACCCCGAACTGCGCGTCCAGGAACGGCGGACGAAGTTCTACAGCAGCCTGCAGAAGGCCACCCGGGTGTTCGAGGAACTCACCTTCGACGACGCCCAGGACTTCTACGAGGACGACATGGTCCAGCGGCTGGAGGATCTCCAGAACGCCATCGCCACGGCCATCACGGCCCTTCGCGGTGCGCGGGGGAATCACCCGGAAGGCTGAGCATCTTGTGCGGGACGGGGGTACTAGAGGGCTCTACGACTGTTCCTTCCGGAGGCCCTCCCGTGAACTCCTTCGTGCACAAGACCCTCCTCGTGCAGCTCCAGACGGGCGGCACGGAGCGTTGCCCCGTGCTCGCCCATCTGAACTACGACGCGGCGGACCCGTTCGCCGTCACCGTGGTGTTCAGCCATGACGGCCGGATCCTGGCGCGCTGGCGGCTGGACCGGGAGATGCTCATGGCCGGACTGCGGCGCCCCGTCGGGGTGGGCGACGTCCGCATGGGCCCTGTCTCGACCGGGGTCTGGGAGGAACTGCGCATGGAGTTCCTCGGCGACGCCCGACCCGACGGAGGCCGCCAGCGTGCGGTGGTCTTCGCGTGGGCCCCGGCGCTCGCGACCTTCCTGCGGGAGACCCGAGAGGTCGTGGCGCCGGGACGGGAAGAGGTCCGGATCGACGACTTCCTGCAGGAGGTCATCGCGGGCGGCTGACCCGTGCGCACGCGTCGGCCGGCGTCACTCCCCCCTTACGCCTCGGCCGGTGTCACTCCCCCGCACGCGTCGGCCGGGTCACTTCGACGTATGGCGGCGCCTGGTCAGCAGCGGTAGGACGAACCAGCACAGCAGGTACCAGGCGACCACTCCCGCGACCAGCCAGGGGACGTACCCGTCGTGGGTCGCCACCCGGAGGATCAGCAGGAGCGCGGCCGTCATGGTGGCGAGCAGCAGCACCAGGCCGACGAACGTCAGCCGGGAAGCCGCCTCGACCGCCTGCGGTTTGACCCTGCGCCCGGACACCAGGCGGTGCAGGGACACCGGGCCGATCAGCGCGCCGGTGGCGGCGGCGCCCAGGACGACGGTCACGATGTAGATCAACTTGTCCGTGTCCGTCAGATCCGCGTACTTTGGGGTGAACACGACGGTGAGCAGGAATCCGAACAGGATCTGCACCCCCGTCTGAGCGACTCTGACCTCCTGGATGAGCTCCGCCCACTTCCTGTCGGCTCTCTCCTCCTCGGTCTCGTTCCGTCCTGTTTTGTGCTTGGCTGCTTCGCCGTCGGTGGCCGACAAGCTGCTTCCTCCCCGCCGATCGAACCGCGCTTCGTCTTGAGCACCGTGTTCCCTGTTTCGCGCGTTTCTGACCGGCCGTCCGCCGGTCGCGGCATCGAGAGAAACGGGGCGTGACGGAACGTGTTTGCGATGGAGTCGAACGGCAATGCGGATTCCATGACGGAATCGGACAAGGACACGAGCAAGAAGACAGCAACCGCTTCGGCCGCCGCCTCCAAGGCACGGCAGAGCACGGACAAGGCGACGGCTCCGGCCACGAGGACCGCCCGGGCCGCGGCCACGAAGACCGACGAGGCGGCGTCGGCCGCGAAGGGCGGCGCGCAGCGGGCGGCCGACGCGACGAGCGCGGCCGCGCAAACGGCGGTCAAGAGCGTCGAAGCGAGCCGCCAGGCGATCGTCTCGGCGTCGGGCCAGGTCGCGGCCGGCGCGAAGACGGCGTGGACGGTACTCAGCCACCGCAAGTTGGTCGCCGCGGGCGTCGGCGCCGGCCTGACCGCACTGGGCGCCGCGTCCTTCGCGGCGGGCCGCCGAGCGGAGCGCCACACCTACGGCCCGGTCACCCGCCTGACCGGCGGCCGCATCTGAACTGCGGCACCTATGAGGGGGGTGGCTCCAGTTGGGGGGTGGCTCTCTGAGGGGTGACTCTCTGAGGAGCCGCTCCTATTGGGGGCGACCCCTTGAAGGGACCTCCTGCTGACGGGCGACTCTCCCTGAGGGGCCCTCCTGCTGACGGAGGACTCTCCCGGAGGGTGGCCGCCCCTGCGGGACGGGCGACTCTCCTGAAGGGCCGCCGCTGCTGACGGGCGGCTCTCCCTGAGGGGCCGCTCCTCTTAGAGCCTCCCTCTCAAGGCCGCTCCTCTGATGACCGGCTTCCGCTGGAGACCGGCTCTCCCCTGAGGTGCGGCCCCTCTCGGCATCGGTGGCGCCCGGGCGGGTGGCACGGCGACGGGCCGGTCACCCGCCTGACCGGCGGCCACACCTGGCGCCTGCGGCAAGCATCCGAAGGCCGCCTCCGCTGAGGCGCGGCTCCCTCCAAGGGCCGGCTCCCTCCGAGGGGCGGCCTTCGAGGGGCGCCCTTCTCTCGGCGTCGCGGCCGCTGCGGCGGGGGCTGTTTCAGCGATCACCGGGCGGTTACACGGAGCACGAGCGGCCCGTGGACGTGTGGTGCACCCGCATCAGCCGTCCCGGGCCCCCGACGCCCACCACGCGAGGAGTCCCGTTGACCACCCCCGGCACCGAACTCACTGTCACACTCTCCGGCGGCAGCGCCGACGACGCGCAGAAGGTCGTACGCGCCCTGGAGCCCGCTTTCGGCGCCCCTGACGAGCTGCCGACCGACAAGAACGCCACGGTCCACACGGCCACGTTCGCCGCCGGTGAGGCAGGGCCCCCTCAGGGGAGCGTCGGTCACCTGTCCGCGCCGGTCACGGTCACCGTGCAGGGCACGCCGGAGGCCGTCGAGAAGGCGAGCGACACCCTGGCCCGCGCCTTCTCCGCGCAGGACCAGGGGATCGCGTCGGGCGACCAGGAGCAGGAGCGCCAACTCCTCCTCACGCCCTGACCGGACCGGCGGCCGGTGCCCTGCCGTCGTGACCTACCAGCGGCCCTCCACCTGGTCCTTGATCCGGCGCTCGTACAGCTCTCGGATCGCGGTGAGCGTCGCCTCCGGCAGCTCCGGCAGCTTCGCGGCGGCCGCGTTGGCGCGGGCCTGCTCGGCCGAGCGGGCACCGGGGATCACACTGGTCACGCCGGGCTGCTGCACGATCCAGCGCAGCGCCAACTGGGCCGGGGTGTACCCCTCGGGGGCGAGGGCGACGAACTCGGCGGCCGCTTCGACGCCGGTCGCGTAGTCCACGCCGGAGAAGGTCTCGCCCTGGTCGAAGGACTCACCGTGCCGGTTGTAGGTGCGGTGGTCGTTCTCGGGGAAGACGGTGTCCTTGGTGTACTTGCCGGACAGCAGGCCCGAGGCGAGCGGGACGCGGGCGATGATGCCGACGCCGGCCTCCCGGGCCGCGGGCAGCACCTCGACGAGGGGCTTCATGCGGAACGGGTTCAGGATGATCTGGACGCTGGCCACGCCCGGCCGGGCGATCGCGGTCAGCGCCTCCTGGCAGGTCTCGACGCTGACGCCGTAGGCGGCGACGCGCTCCTCCTCGACCAGGGTGTCCAGGGCGTCGAACACCTCGTCCGTGGAGTAGACGGGGGTGGGCGGGCAGTGCAGCTGGACCAGGTCGAGCCGGTCGACTCCGAGGTTGCGCCGGGAACGGTCGTTCCACGCCCGGAAGTTGTCCAGGACATAGTTCTCCGGGATCTGGTCGACGCGGCGGCCCATCTTCGTCGCGACCAGCACGTGCAGGTCGGGCCGGCCGCTCAGAAAGGCGGCGATGGTCTGCTCGCTGCGCCCGTCCCCGTACACGTCGGCCGTGTCGAAGAAGGTGACCCCCGACTCCGCCGCCGCCTCCAGAACCGTGAGGGCTTCCTTGTCGTCGACGTCTCCCCAGTCGGCACCCAGCTGCCAGGTGCCGAGACCTACGACGGATGCGTGCTGTTGCGACCTGCCGAATGTGCGCTCGTCCATGGCGTCAGTCTGTCACCCGCCGCCACCCCACGCGGAACCGGCCGCTCCGGCCCGTCACCTGTGAGTCTTTCACCCAGACGAGTGAATGGACAGGATGGAAGGCATGCACGTGTCAACCTGCCCCTAGCGTGACCACGTGACTGATCGTTCAGTAAGCAACTGCTCATCGGAAGATTCGACCTGGACCCGCCGCGGCTTCCTCCGCTCCGCCGCCGCCCTGGCCGCCGTACCCGTCCTGGTGGCCGCCGATCCCGCGGTCGCGGCCGAGGAGTTGCCGGACTTCCCGGCCGGCGTCGCCCTCTACCGCTCGGCGTACCGGAACTGGGTCGGCGAGATCACCGCCGACGGACTGTGGGCCTGTGCGCCGGAGGACGGCGGGCAGGCGGTCGCCGTCGTGAACTGGGCCCACCGGCACGGCTGGACGGTACGCGCCCGGGGCTCCTCGCACGGCTGGTCGCCGCTGACCGTCACGGAGGGGACGGCGACGGACGCGCGGGTGCTTCTCGTCGACACCGCCTCCCATCTCACCGGGCTGGCCCAGGAGTCCGCCTCGTCCGTCCGGGCCGGCACGGGCGTCACGCTGGAGGCGCTGCTCACGTACCTGGAGGAGCACGGCCTCGGCGTCACGGCCGCGCCCGCTCCCGGCGACCTCACCCTCGGCGGAGCGCTGGCCGTCGACGCGCACGGCACCGCCGTACCGGCCGAGGGCGAGCGGCGGCTGCCCGGGCACACCTACGGCTCGCTGAGCAATCGGGTGCTGTCGCTGACGGCGGTGGTGTGGGACGAGAACAGCGGCGCCTACGTGCTGCGGACGTTCCGTCGCGACGAGGCGGACTGCGCCGCGCTCCTCACTCATCTCGGGCGGGCCCTGGTCACCGAGGTGGTGCTGCGGGTGGGGGCGAACACCAACCTCCGGTGTGTGAGCCGGGTGGACATCCCGGCGGGCGAGCTGTTCGCGGCACCCGGGCAGGACGGCCGGACGTTCGCGAGCTTCCTGGAGGAGTCCGGGCGGGTCGAGGCCATCTGGTTCGCCTTCACGGAGTTCCCGTGGCTGAAGGTGTGGAGCGTCGCCCCCACCAAACCGCTCACCTCGCGGCGCGTGACGTCGCCGTACAACTACCCGTTCTCCGACAACGTCCCGAGGCCCGTGGCGGACCTGGCCGGGCGGATGGTGTCGGACGCGGCCTGGTATCTGGCGCCGGTGCTCGGCAACGCGCAGTACGACGCGGCGGCGCTCGGGCTCGTGACGACGCTGTCCGCCGACATCTGGGGACCCTCCAAGAACACGCTGCTTTACCTCAAGCCCACCACGCTGCGGGTGACCGCCAACGGATACGCGGTGCTCACCTCACGGGACCAGGTGCAGCGTGTCGTCGCCGACTTCACCTCCTACTACCGGGAGCGGCTGGCGGCGTACGCGGCCCGCGGCCGCTTCCCCGTCAACGGGACCGTCGAGATCCGGGTGACCGGACTCGACGAGCCGGCCGAGGCCGAACTGGACGGCGCCCGCGCCCCGCTGCTGTCGGCGCTGCGGCCGAGCGAGGAGCACCCCGAGTGGGACACAGCCGTCTGGCTGGACGTGCTGACGCTGCCCGGCACGCCGTACGCGGAAATGTTCCTGCGCGAGATCGAGCGGTTCCTGCTGGACACCTACGACGGCGGGCACGCCCTCACCCGGGTCGAGTGGTCCAAGGGGTGGGCGTACACGGACGAGGCCGTGTGGAGCGACGAGGAGGTGCTGGGGTCGGTCGTGCCCGCCTCGTTCGGCGAGAGCGTGTGGGGGCAGGCGGCCGGCACACTCGACCGGCTCGACCCGCACCGCGTCTTCGGAAACAGCTTCCTCGACCGGCTCTTCCGATGAGGCTCTGCGACGGAGTCACTTGCGGGACGTCGGCACCCTCGCGTGCACGGTCCGCGCGAAACGAGGGCCGAGCCTGCGCCTGAGCCGACGCTGCCCGCGCTCCGGCCGCCTTCCGGATCACGTCACCTTCCGCAGGTGAGGCAGGCCACAGAGGACACCGTGAGCCGAAAAGGATCACCGTGAACACCGTCCCCGCGAGAAGGAATTCCCCCTTCCGGGGGGCGGTGGACCCTGCTCACAGCAAGATCAACTTCGTTCAACTCTGCACGACATTTTGGCAATTGTCCGGATCGTAGCCAACCGGCCGCGGGGAATTTCTCCCGCTCCCGACCGGGCGGATAGGCATGCGGGGTCGCCAACCCCACACACCCCGAGAGGTCCCGCATGCCTGAACTCAGCCGTCGCCGCGCGCTCACCGCCGCGGCCGCCCTCGCCGCTACGGCAGGAGCCCCGGCGGTCACCGCATCCGCCGCGTCCGCCGCCGACCACGGCCACGACTCCCCCGCCTCCTTCGACGAGGTCTACAAGGGCCGCCGGATACAGGGCCGTCCGGCCGCCGGAGGCGGTCACCAGCACGGCACCGGGCACGGCACCGGATACGCCGTCCTCGTCGACGGCGTGGAGTTGCACGTGATGCGCAACGCCGACGGCAGCTGGATCAGCGTCGTCAGCCACTACGACCCGGTGGCCACCCCACGTGCCGCCGCCCGTGCCGCGGTGGACGAACTGCAGGGCGCCGCGCTCCTCCCCTTCCCCGCCAACTGACCTCCGCCCGATCCTTGGGAGACCCGCACATGACCGTCCGCAAGAACCAGGCGACCCTGACCGCCGACGAGAAGCGCCGCTTCGTCGCCGCCGTCCTGGAACTCAAGCGCAGTGGCCGCTACGACACCTTCGTCACCACGCACAACGCCTTCATCGTCGGCGACACGGACAACGGCGAACGCACCGGACACCGTTCGCCGTCCTTCCTGCCCTGGCACCGCAGATTCCTCCTCGAGTTCGAACGTGCCCTGCAGTCGGTGGACGCCTCGGTCGCGCTGCCGTACTGGGACTGGAGCAGCGACCGCTCGGCACGGTCCGCGCTGTGGGCGTCCGACTTCCTGGGCGGCACCGGGCGCAGCCGGGACGGGCGGGTGACGGACGGTCCGTTCGCCGCCGACTCCGGCAACTGGCCGATCAGCGTGCGTATCGACGGGCGTACGTATCTTCGGCGCGCGCTCGGCAGCGGTGTGCGGGAGTTGCCGACCCGGGCCGAGGTGGAGTCCGTCCTGTCCATACCGACGTACGACATGGCGCCCTGGAACAGCGCGTCGGACGGCTTCCGCAACCATCTGGAGGGCTGGCGGGGCGTGAACCTGCACAACCGGGTCCATGTCTGGGTCGGCGGACAGATGGCCACCGGTGTCTCGCCGAACGACCCGGTGTTCTGGCTGCACCACGCGTACGTCGACAAGCTGTGGGCCGAGTGGCAACGCCGGCACCCCGAGGCCGGTTACCTGCCGGCCGCCGGGACGCCGGACGTGATCGACCTCGGCGAGACGATGAAGCCGTGGAACGACACGCGTCCCGCCGACCTGCTGGACCACACCCCCCACTACACCTTCGACACCGACTGACGGCCCCGGTACGGGGTTTGCTCCGCAGGTCACGGGTACTCGCGCCCTTCAACCCGACGAGACGAAGGAGGCGATGACCTGTGTCGCAGGTCGAGGAATCCATCGAGGTCGGCGTCCCCGTGCACACGGCCTACAACCAGTGGACGCAGTTCGAGACGTTCCCCGAGTTCATGAACGGCGTGGAGCGCATCGAGCAGCGCACGGACACGCTCACCCACTGGGTGACCAATGTGAACGGCGTGCACCGGGAGTTCGACGCGGAGATCACCGAGCAGATCCCGGACGAACGGGTCGCCTGGACCACGATCGCCGGCGAGGCCAAGCAGGCCGGTGCAGTGACGTTCCACCGGCTCGACGACCAGCACACCAAGGTGATGCTTCAGATGGACTTCCATCCGGACAGCGTCACCGAGAAGGTCGGCGACAAGCTCGGGTTCGTGAAGCGGCAGACCAAGGGTGACCTGGAGCGCTTCAAGAAGTACATCGAGGAGCGCGGACAGGAGACCGGGGAATGGCGCGGCGCGGTGCTGTGACCGCCGCCGCGCGCTATCCGGCAGCCGCCTTGCGGCACTCCGGATGGCCCCAGCCCTGATCGTTCTTGGCGATGGGTTCCCCGGCCGCGTACGAGCGTCCACAGACGCAGCGGCCGGGGAACTTCGCCTTGATGGTCCGTGCGGAGCCGCCGCTCCCGCCGGACGCCTTGGCACTGCCGGACCGCTTACGCGGTGCGCGGGTCGCAGGCGCGTCCGGTGCGGGCGGCGGCTCCGGCGAACCGAGACCGCTGCCCGCGGGTTCCTGCACGATCGCCGCCTGGCTCGCGGCGCGGTCGGCGAAGTCGTTGAGCGGGTCGCCGTCGACCTGGTGGGCCGGCACGTAGCGGAACTCGACCGAGCGGCCGTCCAGCAGTTCGTCGATACGTACGACCAGGTCCTGGTTGGCGACCGGCTTGCCGGCGGAGGTCTTCCAACCGTTGCGCTTCCAGCCGGGCAGCCAGGTCGTGACGGCCTTCATCGCGTACTGCGAGTCCATCCGGATCTCGATCGGTACGTCCGGGTCCGTCGACGCCAGCAGGCGTTCCAGCGCCGTCAGTTCGGCGACGTTGTTGGTGGCCTTGCCGAGCGGCCCGGCCTCCCAGCGAGCCGGAGCCTCCGCATCGTCCGCGACCACCCACGCCCAGGCCGCCGGTCCCGGGTTTCCCTTCGAAGCCCCGTCGCACGCGGCCACAACACGTTCACGCATGTGCTCGATCATGCCATGCCGCGCGGGGCGTCCGGACGCCGTTCAGGACACGTCCGAGACCTGCGGCATCTCGCCCGAAGTGGTCGTGACGTCGATCACCGAGAAGCTCGCGCCCTGCGGGTCGCTGAGGGCCGCGAAACGGCCGAACGGGGTGTCCATCGGCCCGAACCTGAGGACGCCGCCGAGCTTGGTGGCCCGGGCGACGGCGTCGTCGCAGTCGTCGACGGTGAAGTAGACGTTGATGTACGGCGGCACCTCGGGCGGGAACTCCTCCGTCATCTTCATGCGGCCGAGGACCGTGTTGCCGTCGACCTCGAACAGGCGGAAGTCGACCGCGTCGTCCTGCATCTGCTTCGCGGTGTACGGGAAGACGGCCGGGAAGAACACGTCCGACTTCTCGGGCTCACGGGTGAAGACCTCGGCCCAGCAGAACGCGCCGACCTGCTCGGGCGGCGCCTCGAACCCCTCGTGGACGCCGGCCTGCCACACGCCGAAGACGACGCCGCTGGGGTCGCGGCCCAGGCACATGCTGCCGAAGTCGCCGATCTGCATCGGCTCCATCACCACCTCGCCGCCGTTCTCACGGATCTTGCCGGCTGTGGCCGCGGCGTCCGGCGACGCGAAGTACAGGCACCACTGCGACTGCCCCTCCTGCCCGGGCATCGGCGGTACGACGGCGGCGACGGCCTTGCCGTTCGCGTAGGCCTGGGTGTAGTTGCCGTACTCCGACAACGCCTCGCCGAAGGTCCAGCCCAGGACGTCGCCGTAGAAGCTCTTGGCTCCCTCGACGTCACTGAACATCGCATCGGCCCAGCAAGGGGTTCCCTCTGGTTGTACAGCCATGTCCGCGGCCCTCTCCGACTCGGTGGGTCATCCGGGTGGTCCGATTCCTCACGCTAGCCATCGGTCCGCCGGACCGCGCGTCGAACGGTCCGGGCCGTCCCGGACCGGACAGAAGCGGGCGGCTTTCGGCCGCGATCGGTGCGATCACGCCGCGTACACGGTGCCTGCCGATCGCGTCCGAGCCACGGTCGTGGCCTTGGCCGGTCGTAGGTCTTCCGCCCGGAGCCCCGCTGTGCTTGCCTGGGGAGCCGTTTCGCCGGCCGGGGCGGGAGTGGTCGCATGCGCAGGG
This sequence comes from Streptomyces sp. NPDC058678, assembly GCF_042714835.1. Taxonomy (NCBI): domain Bacteria; kingdom Bacillati; phylum Actinomycetota; class Actinomycetes; order Kitasatosporales; family Streptomycetaceae; genus Streptomyces; species Streptomyces sp. NPDC058678. The sequence goes on from NZ_JBHXSG010000003.1 coordinate 57,978, forward strand.
TGTGGGTCGTGGGGGTGCTGCTCGTCGGGCTGCTGCTCGGCGCGTGCACGGATCCGTCGTCCGGTCCGGAGGACGCGCCGCCCTCCCCCGACGTGCCGGCCTCGTCCCCCTCCACCGAGTACCGCCGGCCGGCCGCCTCACCGCGGGCCCCGGCCAAGGCGCCCACCGTGCTGTACCTCGGCGACTCCCTCGCGATGGAGAACCAGCGGGTACTCGGGCAGGAGCTGGAACGCGATCTGGCCGCGAAGTACACGAGTGCCCCCTACTCGGGGACCACGGTGTGCGACTACCTGGAGGGCACCAAGGCGCGGTCGCTCGTACCGGACCGGGACAAGGCCGCCGTCCTGGTGCGGTCGCTGCGCCCGGACGTCGTGGTCCTGCAGTTCTGGGGCAACGCCTGGGGCTACACCTGGTGCATGGACGGGATCACCCACGCCGCCTCGCCCGCCGAGTACTTCAGGCGGTACGCCGCCGACGCGAAACGGCTCACCGAGCAGATCGCGACGGCCGGCGGTTCGAAGCGGCCGAGGATCGTGTGGGTGCTGCAGGGCCCGGACCCGATGACCCCCGACCGGATCCGGCGGGTGAACGGCATCTACGAGGAGCGGGCCGCCGCGTCGGGCGATCTGGTCGCCGACGCGGGCAGGACGGTCAGCCCCGCCGGTGCCCGTCAGACCTGGGTCCAGTACCTGCCGTGCACCGCCTACGAGCACGACCACCCGGACTACTGCACCCAGCCCGGCCGGGACCGCACCGCCCTCCACCTCGACAAGGACCCCCTGCACTTCTGTCTGGTCCCCACGACGGCCACGCCGAAGCCCTGCCCGGTCCGCTCCCCCGGCATCCTGCGCATCGCCCGGGAGATCACGCGGGTGGTCGGCGAGAACCTCGGCGGGTAACGGTCACTCGCCCGCGGCCGCCTTCTCCAGGGCGGCGATGTCGATCTTGCTCATCGCCATCATGGCCTTCATCGCGCGGCCCGCCTTCTCCTGGTCGGGGTCGGTGGTCAGCTCGATGAGGCGGTCGGGGACGACCTGCCAGGACACGCCGTACCTGTCCTTCAGCCAACCGCAGGGGCCGGGCTCGCCGCCGCCCTCGGTGAGCTTGGTCCAGTAGTGGTCGACCTCCTCCTGGTTCTGGCAGGAGATCATGAAGGAGATCGCCTCGGTGAACGTGAACTGGGGGCCGCCGTTGAGCGCGAGGAACTTGTGGCCGTTGGCCGTGAACTCGACGGTCAGCACGCTGCCGGCAGGCTGGGGAGCTCCCTCGGAGTAGTGCGTGACGTTGCCGACGCTGGAGTTCTTGAAGACCGAGACGTAGTAGTGGGCGGCCTCCTCGGCCTGGCCGTCGAACCAGAGACACGTGGTGAATCCGTCGGTGGTCATGAATACCTCCTGGGCGTGAAGCGCGGTGTGGAACGCGGTGTGGAACCCGTCATGGATGTCGACCGGTCCCGGCCCCGGAACTCATCGGTCGGGCGCCGGTCAAATCCAGGTGGCAGATACACCGTTCCGAACTAGCATCCGGATCATGACCTCTTCGCCCACCGACACGGTCCGGCCCTTCCGCATCGACATCCCGCAGAGCGATCTCGACGATCTGCACGACCGGCTCGACCGCACCCGCTGGCCGGACGAGCTGCCGGGGGTGGGCTGGGCGTACGGCGTCCCGTCGGACTACCTGCGGGAGCTGGTGCGCCACTGGCGGCACGAGTACGACTGGCGGGCGGCCGAGGCACGGCTGAACGAGTGGCCGCAGTTCACGACCGAGATCGACGGCGCGCACGTGCACTTCGCGCACATCCGCTCCCCCGAGCCCGACGCCACCCCGCTGGTCATCACGCACGGCTGGCCGGGGTCGATCGTCGAATTCCTCGGCATCGTCGGCCCGCTGACGGATCCGGCCGCTCACGGAGGTGACCCCGCCGACGCCTTCCACGTCGTGCTGCCGAGCATTCCCGGCTTCGGGTTCTCCGGGCCCACCCGGGAGACCGGCTGGGAGGCGCGCCGGATCGCCGACGCCTGGGTCGAGCTGATGACCCGCCTCGGCTACGAGCGTTTCGGCGCGCAGGGCGGCGACTGGGGCGCCGGTATCTCCCGCGAGCTGGGCCGGGTCCACCCGGACCGGGTCCTCGGCATCCACCTCAACCTGCTGCCCGGCGCACAGGCGGCCACCGAGCCGACCCGCGAGGAGCTGGCGGCGCTGAGCCCCGGGGAACGGGAGCGGACGCTCACCTCGTGGCGCCGGTGGGACAAGTGGTTCCGGGACGGGACGGGCTACTTCCACGTGCAGTCCACCCGGCCGCAGACCCTCTCGTACGCGCTCACGGACTCGCCGGTCGGTCAACTCGCCTGGATCGTCGAGAAGTTCCGGGAGTGGACGGACTCCGAGGAGCTGCCCGAGGAGGCCGTCGACCGGGACCTGATGCTGACGAACGTGATGCTGTACTGGCTGACGGGGACGGCTGGTTCGTCCGCCCGGGTCTATTACGAGCGTGCCCACGCCAGGGGGGAGCGGATCGCCGCTCCGCACGAGCCCTCGACCACCCCGACCGCGGTGGCGTCCTTCCCCGGCGACCCGCAGATCCCGCTGCGCCACAAGGCGGAGCGCACGGAGAACATCGTGCGGTGGACGGAACTCGACCGGGGCGGACACTTCGCGGCGATGGAGGAACCCGACCTGCTGGTGGACGACGTGCGCGCCTTCTTCCGACAGCTGCGCGAGAAGGGCGCGGGCTGACGCGGGAGGACCGACCGCCCGCTCTGCCCGCAGCGAATCTGCCACGGGCAGAGAATCCGCATCCCGGCACCGTCCGAGGTCAAGAGTGGAGTCGACGGCATCCCCGCCACCACGAGGAGAACCGATGACTCCACTCACCACGCTCGCTCCGCGGGCCGAGGAGGGCGACACCCCGCCCTCCCGCTTCGACGACCACCTGGCCGCCCAGCTGCTCGGGCAGCGCATCGTCCTGCTGGGCACCCAGGTGGACGAGGTCTCCGCGAACCGGATCTGCGCCCAGCTGCTGATCCTGTCCGCGGAGGACCCGCGCACCGACATCAGCCTGTACGTCAACAGCCCGGGCGGTTCGGTGCACGCGGGGCTGGCCATCTACGACACCATGCGGCTGATCCCGAACGACGTCTCCACGCTCGCCATGGGCTTCGCCGCGAGCATGGGCCAGTTCCTGCTGAGTGTCGGCGCACCCGGCAAGCGCTACGCGCTTCCGCACGCGCGGATCATGATGCACCAGCCGTCGGCCGGTATCGGCGGCACCACCGCGGACATCGAGATCCAGGCGGAGAATCTGGAGCACACCAAGCGGACCATCGAGCGGATCACCGCGGAGCACACCGGCCAGAGCCCGGAGACCATCTCCCGGGACGGCGACCGCGATCGCTGGTTCACGGCCGAACAGGCCCGGGAGTACGGCATGGTGGACCGGGTCGTGGAGTCCCTCACGGACGTCCGCCCGGCCGCCTCGAAGCGACGGATGGGGCTGTGACATGGGGAGCTACACGATTCCGAACGTCGTCGAGCGGACCCCGCAGGGCGAGCGGTCGTACGACGTGTTCAGCCGGCTGCTGTCGGAGCGGATCATCTTCCTGGGCACCGAGATCGACGACGGCGTCGCCAACGTCGTCATCGCCCAACTCCTCCACCTGGAGTCGGCGGCCCCCGAGAACGAGATCGCGATCTACATCAACTCCCCCGGCGGATCGTTCACTTCGCTGATGGCGATCTACGACACGATGACGTACGTACAGGCGCCGATCTCGACGTTCTGCGTCGGACAGGCGGCCTCCACGGCGGCCGTACTGCTGGCGGGAGGGGACCCCGGGCGGCGGTTCGTCCTCGAGCACGCGCGGGTGCTGCTCGGGCAGCCGGCCAGCGGCGGACGGCAGGGCACCGTGTCCGATCTCGCCCTCCAGGCCAAGGAGATGGTGCGGATCCGCTCCCAGGTGGAGGAGGTGCTGGCCCGCCACACGCACCACGACGTCACGACGCTGCGCGCGGACATGGACCGCGACAAGGTGTTCACCGCCGAGGAGGCGGTGGCGTACGGGCTGGCCGACGAAGTGGTGAGCCGGCGCCTCGTGGCGGTCTGAGGCGCCGGCCCGCCCGGTTCGTCAGGCGGCCAGGCAGAGCCCGTTGTACGGCGCCGTCGAGCGGCCGTGGCTCCTGGTGGGCCGGGCCCGGCGGGTGAGCTCGCCCTGCGCCAGCGACAGCAGGTCGCCGAGGCCGAAGCCGAGGGCGTGCGCGGCGGCCGCGAGGACCTCCGAGGAGGCCTCCTTGCGGCCGCGCTCCACCTCCGAGAGGTACGGCATGGAGATCCGGGCCGCGTCGGCGACATCCTTGAGCGTGCGCTCCTGCGCCAGGCGCTCTCGACGCAGGACGTCGCCGACCAGGTCCCGCCACAGGGGTTCCCTGGCGGCCGGCTCCGGAGGGGCGGTGGCGGGACGTTCGGACACGGGGCGGGCGGTCCCGGGGCGCGCGGAGGGCGGGCGCAGGGGGATCACGCGGGCTTGGTTCGGCGCTTGGCTGCTCACCTTCTCAGGTTAGGTTTCCTGGGCCTCAGGGGAAGAGAGCGGCATTCTGCCCTGGGTGGAATCGTGCCGGCGACTGGGCGTGGCCAGCATGCTGCGGGAGACGTTCAACGAGGTCGCGGAGCTGAACGACCGGGCGCGGCCCCGCTACCCCCGAGCCCTGGTGGACGAGTTGGCGCGGGTCGCGGGCCTCGGACCGGGCAGCCGGGTCCTCGAGGTGGCCCCGGGGACCGGCCAACTCACCGTTCCGCTCGCCGGGTTCGGCTGCCGGATCACCGGCGTGGAACTGGGGCCCGCCATGGCGGCCGTGGCCCGACGACGGCTTGCGGAATTCCCCCTGGTGGACGTGGAGGTGGCGGACTTCGATCAGTGGCGGCTGCCGCGCGAGCCGTACGACCTGGTGGTGTGCGCCACCGCGTTCCACTGGCTCGACCCGGCCCTGCGCGTACGGAAGCCGGCGGACGCGTTGCGTCCCGGAGGCCGGCTCGCGGTCGTCACCACCGAGCACGTGGCGGGCGGCAGCACGGACTTCTTCGCCCAGGCCCAACGCTGCTACGAGCGCTGGGACCCGGCCACACCCCTTGGGCTGCACCTGCAGGACCAGTCGGACATCGCCGGCGACACCGGCGAGCTGGAGCGGGGCGGGCGCTTCGAGAACGTCGTAACGACCCGCCACCTCCAGGACATCACGTACACCGCCGACCAGTACATCGACGTACTGCTCACCTATTCGGGCCACCGGGCCCTCGACGCGACCTCTCCGGAAGGCCTGCTCGCCTGCGTGCGGGAGCTGATCGACAGCCGGCACGGCGGCAGTTGTCACCAAGCGCCATCTGCACGAGCTGGTCGTCGCCACCCGCACCTGAGTGGCGGCCTGTGTCCCATCCGGCCTTCGTCCCGCTCCCGAGGGGGGTCGACGTGGCCAACGCGACGAGCAGGGCGGGCCCTGATGCCGCAAAATCGGGCATACAGACCCGAATCGGCGCCCGTGACGCACAGCACTACCGATTTTCCGCCGCGCCGCCACCGAACAAGCATGTGTGGTGACAGGCCGGGTACGCGCTACGGAGAGGAACCACTCGGTGGACGGTGTGCATACGTCGCCGCTGGGCGGGTACTCGCAGCCCGCATACTCGTAGCAGGACCCGATACAACCGAGGCCGAAGAGGCAGACGTCGAGCCGTGACTTTCGTGGGAGAGGTAATGGACACCGCCGTGATCCGGTCGGAGGCACAGGTCGTCGAGAAGACCGCCAGGACCCGGACGACGGGTGACGGACCGCTGCCGGGAGTCGAGAATCCGCGGACCGTGGCCCCGCGTGATGCGCGAGAGCTGTCCCGTCAGTTCTTCCAGCGCCTGACGGAACTCGAGGAAGGCACCCACGAGTATCAGTACGCGCGCAACACGCTGATCGAGATGAACATGTCCCTCGTGCGCTTCGCGGCCGGCCGGTTCCGCGGTCGCGGCGACGACATGGAGGACATCGTCCAGACCGGCATGATCGGCCTGATCAAGGCCATCGACCGCTTCGACCTCACGCGCGAGGTCGAGTTCACGTCGTTCGCCCTCCCCTACATCGTGGGCGAGATCAAGCGGTTCTTCCGTGACACCACCTGGGCGGTACACGTGCCGCGCCGGCTCCAGGAATTGCGTGTGGAGCTGGCCAAGGCGCGTGAGGAGCTCGCCAGCCGTCTCGACCGCGAGCCGACCGTCGGCGAGCTCGCCACGCTGATGAACATCGCCGAGAACGAGGTCGTCGAGGCGCAGATCGCCTCCAACGGCTACAACTCCTCTTCGCTGGACGCCGCGCTCACGGGCGACGGTCCCGAGGGCGGCGAGGCCGTTCTCGCCGACTTCATCGGCGTGGAGGAGAACGGCCTGCGACTGGTGGAGGACTTCCAGTCGCTGATCCCCCTCATGGCCGAACTGAGCGAGCGCGACCGTCAGATCATCCATATGCGGTTCGTGGAGGAGGCCACCCAGGCGGAGATCGGCGAACGTCTCGGCTGCTCCCAGATGCACGTGTCGCGGCTGATCAAGCGGATCATCCTGCGGCTGCGCGAGGGCATGCTGGGCGAGCTGGGCTGCGCCTGATCCGGACAGACAGAGCGGGTGCCGCCCCAGGTGCAGGTACGGGGCGGCACCCGCGACGGGGTCGACCGGGCAGATCGAGGAATCACTCTCTGCCGATGTCCACGACGGCGCGGACGCGCTTGCCGACCGGAACCCGTTCGACGGCGAGGCCGGTCGCCAGCACATGGACGATCTCCAGGCCGTGACAGCCGATGCGCTCGGGGTCCTTGGGGAACCGCCGGGGCAGGGCGGCGCTGCTGTCATAGACGATCACCGCCACCTCGGCGTCCGTGCCCTCCAGCTCCAGGATGTACGGCCCGTTGCTGTGCCGGTCGGCGTTGGTGACCAGTTCGCTCACCACCAGCAGCACCGCCTCCTCGGCCCGGTCCGCCACCTCGGCGCACCACTCGGTCCTGAGCTGCTCGAGGAAGGCCGCGGCGAAGGACCTCGCCTCCGCTATGGATCCCGGTTCGCCCGTGTAGTGGGCCGCCCGCCGTAGCGGTTCCACGGGCACGTCGAAACCAGTCGGTATCACTGCCCCGTCCAGATGCTCGATCATGCGTTTCTCTCTCGGAAGCCGGACTGGCCGGACGCTGCTGCACCAGTGCTCGTACCCCGAGCCGCGCGCCCCAGTCCCCGCGTCCCCGTGACGGCGCTTACGCCCTGGCGGAACAGTCCGAGTGGGTCACGTCACGGGAGCCGTCGAGTGCGAGCCCGCGGGCCCGGACTGTGTCGTCGTGTCGGGCGCCAGCGGTGCCTGCGGCGAGGAGGCGGGCGGCTCCGGCTCGCTCGGGTCCGGGTCGAGGGTCGCCGGCTCGGAGGGGGACGGCTTGGAAGGGGACGGCTTGGAGGAGGACGGCTCGGAGGGGGACGGCTTGGAGGAGGACGGCTCGGAACTCGGCGAGGACGGGGCCGTCGAGGTGGACCGGCTCACCGACGGTTTGGGCTGGTGGGCGGGCGGTTGGGTCTTCTTGTCCTTGCCGCCGGTGTCGCCGCGGTGCCGGGCGAACCAGTCTCCGCGGTCGGGGTCGTAGATCACGAAGATGTTGACGACCTGCGCGGAGGGCGCGACCACGACCACGTTCGCGGGGTTGTACGACGGCCAGGAGTCGCCGGTGCGCCGGGGCGTGGCCTGCAGCGCGACAGGCGGGGTGAGCGGGTTGCCGCAGGCGCAGCGGACCCTGGGCACTCCGTGGTCGTCGACGAGGACCGCGGTGCCGGACTGCAGGACGGCCTGGTAGCTGGTGGCGGATCCGTCGCGGTAGCCGTGGTTGGTGACGCGGGTGTCCATGCGCAGTTGCAGGGGCGTGAGGGAGCGCAGATAGGCGGGAACCTCCGAGGGGGCTACGCGTGCCACGGAGGCGAACGCACGGTTCTTCGGCGGGGCCGCCCGTAGGGCGGTGATCTGCTTCTCCACGTCGCAGCTGGAGACGTTGCGGGTGCCGCCGTAGAGGCCGGGGGCGCCGCCGTCGACGCCGCGTACCGCGTTGGCGGGGGCCGACTCGGTGGTCGGGGAGGCCGAGAGCGGCGGGGCGGAGCTGTCCGTCGCCGTGGACTCGGTGTAGGGGTCGGGGCCGGTCTTGCCGGCGGCCTGGAGGAAGACCTCGCCGCCCTTGGCCGAGCCGCCGCCGTCGGACCGGGTGAAGACGACCGCGAGGACCACGGCGGCTACGACCAGAGTGGCCAGGACCGCGACCCGTGGGACGGACCGCCACCAGGGGCGGCCCGGTTCCGGCTCGTGCGCTCCGCCGCTGCCCGGGGGCTGCGAGGGCGGCCCCGAAGGTGGCTGGGAGGGGCCGGACAGCGGCCCGGAGGGAGGTCCTGTGGGGCGGCCGGAGGACGGCGGTTCGACGCTCACTAGCTCCTCTTCCCGACGAGGGATTCCAGCGTATTTGTCTGCCCATGCAAGATTTTGACGCTTACTTTCGGAATATCCCCATTGTGTGCTCCGTTCCCGTGCGGCTCGCAAGCCGACGCGGACGGCCCTCCCGGCGGGCGCGCCGCCCGGGCGCTGCTTAGCGTGGCAGCGTGAGTGTCCGAACCCGCTTCGACCAGGCAGTCGTCGCCCGCCACGGCTGGGTGCAGGCGGTGGCCGCGGTCCTGGCCGCGCTGATCGCCATGGCGGTGGTCGCCGGGCTGGGGCTGTGGGCGGCGGGTGCGGCGGACCTTCCGGACAACGCGTTCCCCCGCGTGGTGGCGGCGACCGTGGTGACGGCCGTCGGCGGCACGATCGAGCTGTCGGGGAACGCCGGCGGGCTCGCCGACACCGATGCGGGGCTCACCGTCATCCCGCTCTCCGTCACGCTCGTGGGGGCGCTGGTCCTCGGTGCGGGCTTCCTCCGGCCGCTGCGGCACCGGGCGGTCGCGGGCGCGCGGGAGCTGGCGGGGTGGGCGGCGCGGATCGCCCTGCTGTGGCTGCTCGCGCTGGTCGGCCTGGCCCTGGTGGCCCGTCAGACCTTCCAGCTCTCCCTCGGCGACGAAACGCTGAGCGATCTCGGCGACCTGTTCGGCGTGTCGCCGAAGGTCGGCTTCACCACGGACGTGCCACCAACCCTGTTCTTCGGCCTGCTGTGGCTGGTCGGGGTGCTGGTGCTGGCCGTTCTCGTCTCGCGCGGGGCACCGTTGCCGCCCCGGCTGCTGCGGTTCCAGGCATCGGTGCGGCCGGCCGCGTACGCCATGGTCGTGCTGCTGCTCGCGTACGTCGCCCTGGGCATCGTCATCGCCCTGGTCGTCGCGGCCACGCGGGGCCACGCGACGGAGACTCTCGCAGTGATCCTGCTCGGGATCCCGAACCTGGTCTGGCTCACGCTCACCATCGGCCTCGGCGCCACCTGGAACGGCCGGGTGGAGGGGCCTTTCGGGCTGCCGATGCCGCACGTCCTCGACGAGGTGCTGCGCTCCTCGGACACCGCCACCCTGAACCTGGGCACGCTCGCCGAGCACGACGGCAGGGTGTGGTGGCTCGTGGTCGTGGACGCGGTGCTGCTGCTGGCCGCCGCCTTCGTCATGGCGGCCCGCTCCCCGGCCCGGACGCGCGCCTGGCAGCACGCCGTGCACATGGCGGTCGCGCTCGCGCTGACGGTGCTGATGATCTGCCTGGTCGGCCGGATCTCCGCGCACTACGGCCTGTCGGTCCTCGGCATCGGAGACCTGGGCGGGGATCTGGGCGGCGACCTGTTCTTGAAGCCCGAGCTGTGGACGGCGCTGGGCCTGGCCCTGCTGTGGGGGCTGGCCACCGGGTTCCTGGGCGGCCTGCTGGCCAGAGGGGTGCGGCGGCGGGGCGCGGCGGGAAACGGGTGGAAAGCCTGACGTCGGGTGTGCGAGCGTGCGCCCAGTCGAGGAAAGGTCAGGACATGACGCTCGCGCTCGAGGACCGTCTGGCCGTCACCGAGTTGATCGCACTGCACGGGCATCTGATGGACGCCGGTGAGCTGGACCGCTCGGCGGAGCTCTTCACGCCGGACGTCGTCTACGACCTGTCCGACTTCGGGCAGGGCCAGCTCACCGGGATCGCCGCTTTCACACAGGCGGCCCTGGCCCTGGGCGCGGCGAATCCCGTCGCGCACCACGTCACCAACGTGGTGATCGAGGAGGCGGCCGAGGACCGGGTGCGGGTGCGCTCCAAGGGGCTGGCCGTCATGGCGGACGGCTCGTGCGGGTCGGTGACGTACGAGGACACCGTGGTGCGCGTCGCCGAGGGATGGCGCATCTGCCGGCGCAGGGTCGTGGCGCGGCGGGTGCCGCTGGGAGGGCTCGGTCAGGGCTGACGGCGCAGCTGCCCGAAGACCGGCTCGGCCCACCGTGGCGGCGGTTTCGGCCGGTCGCGCGCCGGTGCCACGACACCCCGGTCGACCTCGGTCGGCGGGTGGCCGACCGCAGGGGCGCCGCGCAGGGCCGCGACGAAGGTGAGGCAGGTGTCGTAGCGGTCGTCGGGGCTCTTGGCCAGGGCCTTGGCGAAGACGGTGTCGAGGTGGTGGGCGAGGTCGGGGCGGGACTCGGTCAGGGGTGGCGGTTCGTCGTACTGGTGGGCCCAGAGCAGGGCCATGTCGTCGTCGCGGCGGAAGGGCGGGCGGCCCGCGAGCGTCTCGTAGACGACGCAGGCGAGGCCGTAGACGTCGCAGCGGCCGTCGACGGGGCGTCCGGAGATCTGCTCGGGGGCCACGTAGTCGAGCGTGCCGACGAACTGGCCGACGGTGGTGAAGCCGGTCAGGGACAGGGACTTCTTCGTCAGGCCGAAGTCGGTGAGGTAGACGTGCTCGGGGTGGTCGCTGTCGGTGCCGCGGGCCACGAGGATGTTGCCGGGCTTCACGTCGCGGTGGACCAGACCGTTCTCGTGGGCCGCGTCCAGCGCGGAACCGACCTGGGCGGCGATCCGGACAGCGGTCGCGAGCGGCAGGGGCCCATCGCGGTCCAGGAGGTGGCGCAGGTCGCTGCCGGGGACGTAGCGCATCGCGATGTACAGGACGCCGTCCGTCTCGCCCGCCTCGAAGACCGGCACGATGTTCGGGTGGTCGATCGCGGCGGCCACGTGGGACTCGTGGGTGAAGCGGCGGCGGAAGGTGTCGTTGCGGGCGAGTTCGGGGGCGAGCAGCTTGAGGGCGACGGTCCGGCCCAGGCGCAGGTCGCGGGCGCGGTAGACGACGGCCATGCCGCCGCGGCCGATCTCGTGCTCGATGCGGTAGCCGGCGACCTGCTTGCCGATCAGCTCGGAGGGCCGCCCTGAGAAGAGGCTCGCTTCATGTGCCATCGGGTGTCACGACCTGGGTGGGGGCGTGCCCGGGATCCGCGGCGGCGGCGCGGGGCCCGTCGTCCGTGGCGTAGGTGCTGAGCCGGGCCCCGTCCGCGTACGCCCACCGCCCGCGTTCGTCGTCGTAGAGCCATATCGACTCCCCGTCCACGACGACGCCGAGCCGCAGTCCGCGCGTACGCACCCGAAATGCCTCCCCCTCCAGCCCGCCCGCCGCCAGTTCCTCGACCGCGGCCCGGTAGCGGGCCAGGGCGTGTTCGGCGCGGGTGAGCAGGGGGCGGGGGTCGGCGGCGTGAGTGAGCGGGCCGTCGGCGAGCGGTGGGTCCTGGGGTACGGCGACCAGGTGGCGGCCGTCGACCCAGGCCGACCACCCGTTGGCGCACAGGACGTGTCCCCAGTCGCCGCGTCGCTCGACGAGCTGGACCGGCAGCAGCGCGTCGAGGGGCACGGTGGGCCGGGCGGGGTCGGGGGCCTCCCAGGCGGGCATGCCGTTCTGGGGCACGACGTGGGTGGGCCGGAATCCGGGGGTCGTCATCGCGCGCCCCTACTTCCGCATCACGGCGGGTTCGTGCCGGCGCAGCAGCCGGGCGACGAGGTACCCGAAGGCGGCCGACAGCACGACCAGCATGGCCACGTTGAGCAGCCACACCCCGGCCGAGTGCTTGAACAGCGGATCGCCGGTCAGCTCGCCGGGCACGATCCGTGCCAGGCCGACGGTGCCGGCCATCGCGCCGAGCGCCCACCGCGAGGGCACCAGCCACGCCAGCTGTTCCAGGCCGGGCACACCGTCCAGTTTCAGCAGGGCGCCGCAGAAGACCACTTGGACGATGGCGAGGAGCACGAGCAGCGGCATCGTCACCTCCTCCTTGCGCACCATCGCGGAGACCAGCAGGCCGAGCATCATCGCGGTGAACGCCAGCAGGGCGACGGCGACGGTGATCTCGGCAAGGGGCGGCATCAACACGCCTTCGCCGCCGGGCGCGTTGAGATCGACACCGAGGAGGGCGACCAGGGTCAGCACCACGGCCTGCAGGACGGTGATCGTGCCGAGGACGACGACCTTGGACATCAGGTACGCGGATCTGGACAGGCCCACGGCCCGCTCGCGCTGGTAGATCACGCGCTCCTTGACGAGTTCACGCACGGCGTTGGCCGCGCCGGTGAGGACTCCGCCGACACACAGGATCAGCAGGGCGTTCATGGCTGTTTCCTGGGTCAGCTTGCTGCCGGCCAGGGCTCGGCCCATGGCGCCCATCACGAACGGCAGCGCGATCATGATGACGAGGAAGGTGCGGTCGGCGCTGAGCGCGGCCGCGTACCGGCGCACGAGGGTGCCGAGCTGGGCGCCGCGGCTGCGGGGTCTGGCCGGGGGCGTGATGAGGACGGGGCCCTCGCGGGGCCGCGGGGGCTGCGCGGTCGCGTCCTGGACGTACCGGCGCTGGGACGGCGAGGTGCGGAACTCACCCGACCAGTCGCGGTCGCGGTCCCGTTCGAAGGCTTCGAAGGCCTCCGGCCACTGGGTGAAGCCGAAGAAGGCGAGGGCGTCCTCGGGCGGGCCGTAGTAGGCGATCTTCCCGCCGGGCGCGAGGACGAGGAGCCGGTCGCAGACGTCGAGGCTGAGGACGCTGTGGGTGACGACGATGACCGTGCGTCCGTCGTCGGCGAGGCCGCGCAGCATGTGCATCACCGAGCGGTCCATGCCGGGGTCCAGGCCCGAGGTCGGTTCGTCGAGGAACAGCAGGGACGGCTTGGTCAGCAGCTCCAGGGCCACGCTGACCCGCTTGCGCTGGCCGCCCGACAGACTGTGCACGGGCTGCCGTGCCCGCTCCTCCAGGCCGAGTTCCCGGATGACCTCGTCGACCCTGGCGCGGCGCTCGGCCTTGGCGGTGTCCTGCGGGAAACGCAGTTCGGCGGCGTAGGACAGGGCGCTGCGGACGGTGAGCTGGGCGTGCAGGATGTCGTCCTGCGGGACCAGGCCGATGCGCTGACGCAGTTCTGCGTAGTCCCGGTAGAGGTCGCGGCCGTCGTACAGGACGGTGCCGTGGTCGGCGGGGCGCTGTCCGGTCAGGGCGTTGAGGAGCGTGGACTTCCCGGCGCCGCTCGGGCCGACGACCGCGAGCAGGCACTTCTCGCCCACCGGGAACGACACGTGGTCGAGCAGGGTCTTGCGGCCGTGGTCGACGGCGACCGTGAGGTCCTGCACGTCGAGGGAGACCTCGCCGGTGTCGACGTACTCCTGCAGCTGGTCGCCGACCAGGCTGAACGCCGAGTGGCCGATGCCGACGATGTCGCCGGGCCCGATAGGGGCGCTGGTGACGGCCAGGCCGTTGAGGAAGGTGCCGTTGTGGCTGCCGAGGTCGGCGATCTCGTACGTCCCGTCCGGCAGGGCGCGCAGCTCGGCGTGCCGACGGGAGACGACCAGGTCGTCGATGACCAGGTCGTTGTCCTCGGCGCGGCCGATGCGGACGGTGCGGGTGGGCAGCGGCCGTACGGTGGTGGGCTGCCGGAAGGTGCCGGTCAGGGCGGGCATCGAGACCGCGGAGGGGCGTTCCGGTGCCGGGGGCGGGAGGCCGGCGAGGACGGCGCACGGGCCGTCGGCCGGGCTGCCGAAGCGGATGACGCTGCCGGGGCCGACGCCCCACTCGTGGACACGGCGGCCGTCGGCGTAGGTGCCGTTGGTGCTGTTCTCGTCCTGGAGTGTCCAGTGGTCGGCCTCGGGGCGCAGCACCGCGTGGTGCCACGAGACCCGGGCATCGTCGATGACGATGTCGCACAACGGATCGCGGCCGACGTGGTAGTCGTGGCCCGGACTCATCACCGTGGAGCCGGTCTCGGTCTCCACCACGAGTTCGGGCGCCGTGGGTGCCATCGGCCGCTCCGCCATACCGGAATTCTACCGATTGGTACCGGTCTGCGCCCGGCGTCGCCGTTCAGGCCACAGGTGTGAACAGCATCGAGGTGGTCCGCTGCATGCGCAGGGCGTCCACGGACTCCGCCAGCAGTTCGTACTCGGTGGTGTCGTCGACGGCGGCGATCCGCACCAGCCGTCCTGCGGCCAACTCGTCGGCGACCAACTCCTGTTGGGCCGGATCCCCGCACCAGGTCCGGAGCACGGCGGGTACGTCGGGAACCGTGGCGGCGACCGGGACGAGCGCGCCGGCCGGTAAGTGCTCGGCCTCCGGCTGGGGGTCGAGGCGATCGGCGATCCAGACCGCCCGGTCGCGCAGCCACCACAGGGCGAGCGCGAGGGTGGGGGCCCGGTAGGTTCCGAGGGGCACACCGATGCGTCGGCCGCCGCAGGTGCCGTACCCCGTGACATGGCACAGGAATTCGTCGTGCACGATCCACTCCCCCGCTGCTCCGCTAGCCTGTCGGCCGGGCCTCGCTTTCCCTGCGGCTCATGTGCTGTGCGTGACCGGTGCCTCGCTGGATGTGAAGTCCTATCAGTCGAGTATGTTCACTACTGAAACACTGTCACCACGACTTTTTGGCCAGTCTCCTGGCATATTCACCGCCCACCATGGCCGAAAAATGACGAGTACATGCCGATGTCGTCATTACCTGTGGGGTAATCGACCGTCCGCGGCGATGGGGGCAGGGTTGCGGTACCGGGTCGCCGACGCACGGACCCGCATTCCGACCAGCAGATACGTCCTCGATGGAGGCTGATCGCCCATGCCCGCGAACTCCGACCGGTACGAGAGTGCCGTCGCCCGCTATTTCGAGGCCTGGAACGCCCGGGAGGCCGAGCCGCGGACCAAAGCGGTCGCCGCCGCCTGGGCCGCGGACGGCACCTACACCGACCCGTTCAGCGATGTCGACGGCCACGAACAGATCGCGGCCGTCATCGCGGCGACCCACGTGCAGTTCCCCGGCTTCGCCTTCCGGCTCACCGGCGCGGTGGACGGCCACCACGACACGGCGCGCTTCTCCTGGGAGCTGGTGAACGAGAGCGACGGCTCGGCGCCCGTGGCCGGCTCCGACGTGATCACGCTGGACACGGACGGCCGGATCAAGACCGTGCTCGGCTTCCTGGACCGGATACCCGCCGGGGCCTGACGACCGGCCCACGATGAGTTTTCACGCTCCCGGCGGTCTCTTGAGGAAGGGAACCACCGGGAGCGGAGAGAACACCATGGGTACGACACCAGAACTGGACGCCGAATTCACCGCCGTCCTGCGCAAAAGCCCGCAGGAGGGCGGCTGGACCTATCTCGTCTGGCCCGACTCCGTCGCGTTCTTCGGGACCCGAGGACTGGTCAAGGTGCGCGGCACGATCGACGGGCACCCCTTCCGCAGCTCCTTCATGGCCCTGGGAGACGGCACCCACAAGCTGCCCGTGAAGGCCGAGGTGCGCAAGGCGATCGGGAAGGAGGAGGGCGACACCGTGACCGTGCGGCTCGAGGAGCGGATTACGGCTTGATCACCGCGTCGATCCGCGCCAGCTCCTCCACGTCGAAGTCCAGGTTGCCGAGGGCGCCGACGCTGTCCTCCAGCTGCTGCGCGCTGCTCGCGCCGACGAGGGCGGAGGTCACCCGGCCGCCGCGCAGCACCCAGGCCAGCGCCAGCTGGGCCAGGCTCTGCCCGCGGGACTTGGCGATGTCGTCGAGGTCGCGCAGCCGGCCCACCAGGTCCTCGGTCACCGCGTCCGAGTTCAGGAAGGGGCTGTCACTGGCCGCCCGCGAGCCCTCGGGAATGCCGTCGAGGTAGCGGCCGGTCAGCAGGCCCTGCTCCAGCGGGGAGAAGACGATGGAACCGACCTGGAGCTCGTCCAGCGCGTCCAGCAGGCCCTCGTCCTCGGGGCGGCGGTCCAGCATCGAGTAACGGGGCTGGTGGATGAGCAGGGGGGTGCCCAGCTCGCCCAGGATGCGGGCGGCCTCCCGGCTCTGTTCCGCGGAGTAGTTGGAGATGCCGACGTAGAGCGCCTTGCCTTGCTGGACCGCCGAGTGCAGGGCGCCCATCGTCTCCTCCAGGGGAGTCTCCGGGTCGGGGCGGTGCGAGTAGAAGATGTCGACGTAGTCGAGGCCCATCCGCTTCAGGCTCTGGTCGAGCGAGGACAGGACGTACTTGCGCGAACCCCACTCGCCGTACGGGCCGGGCCACATCAGGTAGCCGGCCTTGGTGGAGATGACCAGCTCGTCGCGGTACGGCGCGAAGTCGTCCTTCAGGGCCTCGCCGAAGGCGGACTCGGCGGCGCCGGGGGGCGGGCCGTAGTTGTTGGCGAGGTCGAAGTGGGTGATGCCGAGATCGAAAGCGCGGCGCAGGATGGCGCGCTGGGTCTCCACCGAGCGGTCCGGGCCGAAGTTGTGCCACAGGCCGAGCGACAGCGCGGGCAGCTTCAGCCCGCTGCGTCCGGTGCGCCGGTAGGGCATGTCCGCGTAGCGGTCGGGGTGTGCGGTGTACAACGCGACTCCAGAAGGGTTGGCACGGTGGAACCAGGTTCCCTGAGAACCGCTGCCCACTCTTTCGCGACCTGGGGGCAGTGGTCCAACAGGAGAATCCGATGGAATTCAGCGGATAGGCTTCTCAATCATGGAACTGCGCCATCTTCAGCACTTCGTGGCGGTCGCCGAGGACCAGCATTTCACCCGGGCCGCCGAACGGCTGCTGGTGTCCCAGTCCGGCCTGTCCGCTTCCATTCGCGCGCTGGAGCGGGAGCTGGGGACCCCGCTGTTCGTCCGTACGACCCGGCGAGTGACGCTCACCGAGGCCGGGCGGGCGCTGCTCGGTGAGGCCGAGCGGATCCTGGCGCAGGTGCGCTCGGCGCACGAGGCCGTCGCCGCCGTGCAGGGCGTGCTGCGCGGCACGCTGGCACTGGGCACCGAGCAGTGCATCGCGGGCGTGCACGTGGCGAAGCTGCTGGCCGCGTTCCGGCGGCTCCATCCGGACGTGGAGATCCGGCTGCGGCAGGCGGGCGCGGGCGCCCTCGCCGAGGAGGTCGCCGCCGGACGGCTCGACCTGGCGTTCGCGGTGCGGACCCAGGCCGACTCCGACCAGCTGCGTTCCGTTCCGCTGACCAGTGAGCCGATGACCGTGCTGTGCCATCCCAGCCACCGGCTCGCGACCGGCGGCGCGGCGGTGACGCCGGACGAGATCGGCGGCGAGGTCTTCGTCGACTTCCACCCGGACTGGGGGCCGCGCCGCATCACCGACGCCGCGTTCGCGGCGGCAGGCGTACGGCGGACGGTCGCGCTGGAGGTGAACGACGTGCACAGCCTGCTCGACCTGGTGGACGAGAACCTCGGCATCGCCGTCGTACCGCGGCACTTCCGGCACAAGCGGGAGGCACTCACCGCCGTCCCGCTGAAGGGCACCGACGAGGCGGCGTACGAGACGGTCGCGCTGCTGCCGCCCCCGGAGGCGGCCAGCCCGGCGGCGCGGGCGCTGATGACGCTTCTGGAGACACAGGGCGCGTGACGGGCGCGCATGCGCGATGGTGGACCGTATGCATGCCAAGGACATCCTCATCGACGCGTACAGCCGCATCCGGGAAGAAGTCCATGCCGCGGTCGAGGAGCTGGGCCCGGAGGACCTCAACGCCCGTCCCGCCGCCGACGCGAACTCCCTCGCGTGGCTGGTCTGGCACCTCACCCGGGTCCAGGACGACCACGTGGCCGACGCCTCCGGACGCGACCAGGTCTGGTTGTCACAGGGCTGGGAGAAGCGCTTCGGGCTCGACCTCCCGCGCCGGGACACCGGCTACGGGCACAGTTCGGCGAAGGTCGCCAAGGTACGGGTCGGCTCCGGCGACCTGCTGACCGGCTACTACGACGCCGTGCACGAGCAGACCCTCACGTACGTGCGCGGGCTGACCGCCAAGGACTTCGAGCGCATCGTGGACGAGCGCTGGGATCCGCCGGTCACCCTGGCGGTACGGCTGGTCAGCGTCCTGTCCGACGATCTTCAGCACGTCGGACAGGCCGCCTACGTACGCGGGCTGCTTCAGAGCGCGGACTCGTAGCCCGGCAGGACGACATCCTCGATGAGGGCCCGGCGCTCGTCGAACGGGACGAACGCGCTCTTCAGGGCGTTCACCGTGACCGTACGCAGGTCCTCGACCGTCCAGCCCGCCTCCTCGACCAGCAGGGACATCTCGCGGGTCATCGTCGTGCCCGACACCAGACGGTTGTCGGTGTTGAGGGTGACGCGGAAGCCCAGCTCCTTCAGCTCGGTGATCGGGTGCTCGGCGATCGAGGTGGCCGCGCCGGTCTGGAGGTTGGACGTCGGGCACATCTCCAGGGCGATACGGCGGTCGCGCACCCAGCCGGCCAGCCGGCCGAGCTTGCCGTCCACGATGTCGTCGGTGATGCGCACACCGTGGCCGATGCGCTGGGCGCCGCACACCTGGATGGCCTGGTGGATGCTGGGCAGGCCGTGCGCCTCGCCGGCGTGGATGGTGAAGGGCACGTTCTCGCGGCGCAGGTGCTCGAAGGCGGCCAGGTGGTCGGCGGGCGGGAAGCCGTCCTCGGCGCCCGCGATGTCGAAGCCGACGACGCCCGCGTCGCGGAAGGCGACGGCCAGGTCGGCGGTCTCCCTCGTGCGGTCGAACATCCGCATGCCGCACAGCAGGGTGCCGACCCGCACCGGGGTGCCCGCGGCCGCCGCCTTGGCCATGCCCGCGGCCAGACCCTCCTGGACGGATTCGACGACCTCGGGCAGGACCAGCCCGCCGTTGACCATCAGCTCGGGCGCGTAGCGCACCTCGGCGTAGACGACCCCGTCCGCGGCGAGGTCGAGGACGTACTCCTCGGCGGTGCGCAGGAGGCCTTCGCGGGACTGCATCACGGCGAGGGTGTGCTCGAAGGTGGCTATGTAGCGGACCAGGTCACCGGAGTTGGCGGCCTCGAAGTACCAGGCGGCGAGCGCCTCCGGGTCGGTGGTCGGCAGGGTGTGGCCTACCGCGTCCGCGAGTTCCACCACGGTGGCGGGTCGCAGACCGCCGTCGAGGTGGTCGTGCAGCACGGCCTTGGGCAGCCGGCGGAGGGTTTCGGTGTCGATGCGGGGCGCGGTCATGTGCGTGTTCCTCGGCAGTGGTTCTCAGTCGGTGGCGGGCTGGAGGTCGGTGGCCGGCTGGAGCAGGTCCCAGCGGTTTCCGTACAGGTCCTGGAAGACGGCGACCGAGCCGTACGGCTCGTGACGCGGCGCCTCCAGGAAGGTCACACCCGCGGCGACCATGCGGGCGTGGTCGCGGGCGAAGTCGTCGGTGTGCAGGAAGAACCCGACGCGCCCGCCGGTCTGGTCGCCCACCCGGCCCTGCTGCGACTCGCCCTTCGCGCGGGCCAGCAGGAGATCGGCGCCCGGCTCCTGCGCGCCCGGCCGTACGACGACCCAGCGGGAGCCGTCGGGGCGCGGGGTGTCCTCGACGAGCCGGAATCCGAGGGCCTCGGTGTAGAAGCGGATCGCCTCGTCGTAGTCGTCGACGACGAGGGTGACCAGGGCGATGCGTCTCATCGGGGCCTTTCGGGACGGGTGATTGACGGGAGAGGTTATACGTAAAACCCCACGCGCGCCAGTCAGCACGGAGGGGTGTGCGGGGGAGGCCGTCGCTTGCGTGACAGGCTGGAGATCACGTCCGGGGGCTGTGCCCCCACCACGTACTGCCGTACAGGAGTCGAGTGCCATGACCGAACTGCCGAAGTCGACCGGTGCCCCGGCCCGTCAGAACGTCACCTTCCCCAGTGGCGGGACCACCGCGCACGGCTATCTGGCGCTGCCGCCCTCCGGGCGCGGACCGGGCGTCATCGTCATCCAGGAGTGGTGGGGCCTGACCGACCACATCGCCGACGTGGCCGACCGGCTCGCACGGGAGGGTTTCGTCGCGCTCGCCCCCGACCTCTACGGCGGCAACGTGGCCCACGAGACCGAGGAGGCCCTGCGGATGATGCAGGCCCTCCCCGTCCCGCGCGGTGTCGAGCTGCTCTCCGGCGCCGTCGACCACCTGCTGTCGCTGCCCGAGGTCACCTCGGACACCGTCGGCGCGGTCGGCTTCTGCATGGGCGGCGGCTTCGTGCTGTACCTGGCCGCGGCCGACCCTCGGGTGAGCGCCGCCGTGCCGTTCTACGGCGTCATCCAGGGAGAGATGCCCGACTTCAAGGGGCTCAGGGCGCAGATCCTGGGTCACTTCGGCGAACTCGACCAGAGCATCCCCGCCGAGACGGTCGACCGGCTGGCCGACGCCATTCAGCGGGAGTCGGAGGTCACGCCCGACTTCCGCCACTACCCGGCCGGCCACGCCTTCTTCAACGACGGCCGCCCGGTCTACCACGCCGAGTCGGCCGCCCGCGCCTGGCAGAGCACCGTGCCCTTCCTGCACGAGCAGTTGGGCTGACCCGCTCCTAGGCTCCTGCACCGGGTCGCAGGACGGCCAACAGCCCCTGCACGCGCGTGCCGTCCGGTGCGCTCCACGGGGCGGCGACATGGCCGATCGCGCCCTGCGGCAGGAGGGGCGCGCCGTCCGGTGCGGGGCGCAGAACTCGGTGCAGGAGGAGCGTCGCACCCTGCGGGAGGGACAGGTGGGTGCCCTCTTCGTCGTCGGTGACCGTGAGAGCGGCGGCGGCGGGGGGCACCTCGGCCACGCAGGAGCGGGTGACGTCCCGGTCGGGGGTGTCGTTGACGCTCTGGGCCTGGGCGTCGGCGCGGCCCTCGATCAGGGCGAGCAACTCGGCCACCAGCACCGGGTCGTGGCAGCCGTCGTAGGCCCAGCGGTGTCCCAGCACGCCGTGCTCCATGGTGCCGACGAGGGCGTGCTCCGCCCCGTCCAGCGGCGCACCGCGATAGGTCAGCGGTACCAGGTAGGTGGCCGGCCGGCCGCCGGACGTGTCGGTGACGACCATGAACTCCATGCCGACCTCGCCCGCCGGGTCGTCCAGCCGGAACCCGCCGGCCTTCGCCAGTTCCGGTTCGCCCGGGCCTCCGGAGTACCAGGGGCGGGTCGGCAACCAGGCGGTGAGCAGTTCGAGCTTGGTCGGCTTCAGGGTGGTGTGGTGGATGACGGCCATGCCGGAGACTCTCTTTCCGTGATGGATGCGGGCTTCACACTTTCGCACCGGCGCCTGGCGGGTAACTTCCCCTTCATGAAGATCACCGAGCCGGCCCGCACCGCCGAGCAGCGCAAGCGTGACGTACTGGCCCGCCTGGAAGGGGAGTTGGATGTCTGGGTGGCCACGGCCGACGCCGACGGGCTGCCCTGCCTGGTGCCCCTGTGGTTCGTGTGGGACGAGGACGAGGTGTGGATGTGCACGCGGCTGACCAGTCCCACGGGCCTCAATCTGCGTGACGGCGGCCGGGCCCGGCTGGCGTTCGGGGACACCCAGGACGTCGTGCTCCTCGACGGGGAGGTGCGGACGTTCGAGGGGCGGGACGCGCCGGAGTCGGCGGTCGGCGCGTTCGTGACGAAGACGGGCTGGGACCCGAGGCAGGACAGCGCGTCGTACGCGTTCTTCCGGGTCCGGCCGCGCGCCGTGCAGGCCTGGCACGGTGAGCACGAGATGCGCGGGCGGCATCTGATGCGCGACGGCGCGTGGGTGGTCTGAGGCGTACCCGAGCCGGGCCTGAGGGCGCGTGACCTCAACCTGCCTTCAGCTGCAGCCCGTTGAGCGTGGCCAGCTCCTCTTCGGTGAGGCGGACGGCGCCCGCGGCCACGTTCTCGGCGAGGTGGTCCGGGTTACCGGTACCCGGGATGGACAGGACGTGCGGGCCTTGGTGGAGGGTCCAGGCGATCCTGACCTGGGCGGGGCTGACGCCGTGGGCCCGGGCGACGGCGAGCAACTCGTCGTCGTGGGCGGTGGTGGCGCCCTGCGGCCCGGCTTCGCCGGCGACGGCGTAGAACGGCACGAAGGCGACGTCCTGTTCGCCGCAGAGGCGCAGGAGGTCGTCGGTGTCGGGGTCGCGGTGGTCGAGCCCGAACCGGTTCTGCACGCACACCACGGGCGCGATGGCCTGCGCCTCCGCGAGGTGGCGGGCCTCGACGCCGGAGATGCCGAGGTGCCGGATCAGGCCCGCCTCGCGCAGTTCGGCGAGAGCCCCGAAGTGCTCGGCGATCGAGTCCTGCCGCATCCGACGGAGGTTGACGACGTCGAGGTGGTCGCGGCCGAGCTGGCGCAGGTTCTCCTCGACGTGTCCGCGCAGCTCGTCGGGGCGGGCCGAGGTCCCCCACTCCCCTGAGTAGTCGCGGTACGGGCCGACCTTGGTGACGACGACCAGGTCGTCGGCGTACGGCGACAGTGCGCTGTTGATGAGTTCGTTGGCGGAACGCAGGGCGGAGAAGTAGAAGGCGGCCGTGTCGATGTGGTTCACACCGAGCTCGACCGCCCTGCGCAGAACGGCGATCGAGCGCTCCCGGTCACTGGGGGTCCCATGGTGGAAGGCCGCGCTGCCCGTCAACCGCATCGCGCCGAGACCGATGCGGTTGACGGTGAGGTCGCCGAGTTTCCAGGTGCCCGCGGCGTCCGCGGTGATCGTTTCGGAGGTCATCGGCGGAGTCTGGCATACGGGCGATTCACCGCCGTATGCACTTTGCGAACTCCTTTACGGCACCTCAGCAGTAGAGGTTGCCGCCCGGCGAGACCCCGAGGATCTGGGAGAACTGCTGGTACTTGGTCACCCGGCTCTGCACCTGCGCCGGGTTCTTGCCGTCGCACTCCAGGGAGCCGTTGATGCTGCGGATCGTCTGGCCGAAGCCGGCACCGTTGACCATGGCGTTGTGCGGGGTCATCGTGCCGGGGCCGCTCTGGGTGTTCCAGTACCACAGGGCTGTCTTCCAGGCGACGGCCGCGTCGTTCTGCACCAGCCACGGGTTGTTGAGGAGGTCGATGCCGAGCGCGTCGCCCGCGGCCTTGTAGTTGAAGTTCCAGCTGAGCTGGATCGGGCCGCGACCGTAGTACGCCGCCTGCCCCGCCGGACAGCCGTAGGGCCTGCTCCAGTCGCAGTAGTGCGGGTAGTTGGCGGTGTTCTGCTCGACGACGTGCACGAGCCCGCCGGTCTCGTGGCCGGCGTTGGCGAGGAACGCGGCGGCCTCCTGCTTCTTCACCGTGTCGCCGCCGGTGTTGGCGAAGCCGGGGTAGGTGCTGAGGGCCGCGGTCAGGCCGCGGTAGGTGTAGAAGGAATTCCGGCCCGGGAACATCTGGTCGAACTGCGCCTGGCTCACCACGAAGGTGCCGACTGGCGTGCCGGGACCGCTGTCGCAGGCGTAGGGCTCCCAGTACCAGGTGCTGATCGTCGGGTCGTAGCCCGGGTTGGCGTGTTCGGCGATGTAGGCCTTGCCGTCGGTGTAGCGGACGATGTCCCCGGCTGCGTACGACCGTCCGGCCGCCCAGCTCGGGTAGCTGGAGCAGGCGGCGGCGGAGGCGCTGGTGGCGGACACGGTGATCGGCGCGGTGCTGCCGAGGACGAGTGCGGTCACGACTGCGGCTGTGCGGCGTCTCGACACGAGGTCAACTCCTCTGCGGAGCACGGCCGCTCCCTGACAAGGGCAGCGCGAGGCGAACCCTTGTGCGCGTGCCGGCTAGGCCGGCCACGGCGTGGGGGCGGCCGTGGTGGGGGGTGGGGAGCCACACTCAACCGCTTTGGTATGTACCAGTCAAGGGTATAGACCAGCTCACTCGTGTCAGCGCGATCGCGTCAGCGCAACGGCTTGCGCAGCACCGCCTTGCGGTGGCTGAACGTCTCGATCGAGTAGCGGCCGTGGTAGCTGCCCGTGCCGCTCTCACCCACGCCGCCGAACGGCAGGTCCGAGACCGTGAGATGGGCGAGCGGCAGGCCGTACCCGAGTCCGCCGGACGAGGTTTCGTCGGCGATCCGGCGCCGCGTCTCGTCGGCCTCCGAGAAGACGTACAGAGCGAGGGGCTTGTCGCGGTCGTTGATGAAGTCGATCGCCTCGTCGAGGCCGGGGACCGTGACGATCGGCAGGATCGGACCGAAGATCTCCTCCTGCATCACGGGCGACTCGGGGTCGACGTCCGCGAGGACGGTCGGTGCGAGGTACTTGGTGGCGCGGTCGCCGACGCCGCCGACGACCACGCGGCCCGAGTCGAGCAGGCCCGACAGGCGGTCGAAGTGCCGTTCGTTGATGATCCGGCCGTACTCGCCGGAGGCCGCCGGGTCGGCGCCGTGGAGGGCCTCGACGGCTCGGGTGAGCGCCGGTTCCAGAGCGGCGGCGGTGGCCGGGTCGGTCAGGACGTAGTCGGGGGCGACGCAGGTCTGGCCGGCGTTGAGGAACTTGCCGCGGACCAGCCGGTCGGCGACGACCTCGAGGTCGGTCTCGCGGTCGACGAACGCCGGGGACTTCCCGCCGAGTTCGAGGGTGACCGGGGTGAGGTGTTCGGCGGCGGCGCGCATCACGATGCGGCCGACAGTGCCGTTGCCGGTGTAGAAGACGTGGTCGAAACGCTCGGCGAGCAGGGCCGTGGTCTCGGGGATGCCGCCCTCGACGACGGCGACCGCGTCGGTGTCGAGGTAGGCGGGCAGCAGCCGGGCCAGCACGGCGGAGGTGGCGGGGGCCAGCTCGCTCGGCTTGGCGACCACCGCGTTGCCGGAGGCCAGGGCGCCGACCACGGGGGCGAGCAGGAGCTGGGCCGGATAGTTCCAGGGGGCGATGACGAGGACGACACCGAGGGGGTCGTACTGCGTCCAGGCCGTGGCGTCGGCGCCGAGGTGCGCGGGGACCGGGGCCGGTTCGGGGCGCAGCCAGTCGGCGAGGTGCTCCAGGGTGTGGTCGATCTCGCGGACGGTGAAGTCGATCTCGGTGCGGTGGGCCTCGGTGGCACTCTTGCCCAGGTCGGCGTGGAGGGCGGTGGCCAGGTCGGCGCCGTTCTCCGTGAGCATCTCGCGCAGCCGGCGCAGTTGGGCGGTACGCCACTCGACGGGCTTGGTGCGGCCGGTGCGGAAGGTGGCGCGCAGGCGGGCCACGATGTCGGCAGGCTGCTCGGGGGTGGGCTGGTTCACGGGGCCTCACTGGTCTGTCATGGGTGTGCAATATCAGGTGTATAGGCCAACCATTCATGGGCGGAAATAATTCCGGACGCAGAAAAAACACCGTACGCGATCTTGGTGCCACAGCTCGTGATCAGCCGCAGGGCTCCGCCGACGCCCCTTCGAGCGTGTCGACGAGCCGCTCCAGCAGGGCGCGCAGCAGTTCGTCGTCGCCTTCGTCCAGGACCGGCCAGCGCTCGCGGACCTCTCGGCTGACGCCCCGCCAGTAGGTCAGGCCGCGCGGGGTGAGGTGGGCGAGTATGCGGCGGCGGTCCAGGGGGTCCACCCGCCGGTGGACGAGGTTCTGGTCGACGACCTGGTCGATCGGTTTGGTGAGCGTCGGCGGCGGCAGGAACACCGCTTCGGCCACCGCCGCATGTAGTGGCCCTCGCCGTCGGCGAGCAGGGCCAGCACCCGCCAGGAGTCGAGCGAGCAGCCGTCCTCGTCGAGGACGGCCTGAAGCCTCCGCGCGGCAGTCGTTCGGCCCGCGTCAACAACCGCATCAGATCCTGGGGCTGGCGCGGAGGTGGGTGGGCATCCTTCTCCTCGGCCCCGGGTGCGAATATCGCACAAATGCCACCTCCGCAACGGATCGTGCCTTTCTCGCACTTGCCCGCCACTCCCCCACCGCGCCGCACCGACCGGTCCACGAGACGCACTGAAGTTCACCGGGCCGAGCCGGAATCATGACCACATGTTCGAGTTCGATCCCCATCCGCTCGACTGGTTCACTGCCGCGGGCGTCATGTGAATTCCGGTGAGGAGTTCGGCCCGAGGTTTTTTGTTTCCCGTTTCGTTTCCTGCGGAGAGTCGGAAGATACAGCCGGGTAAGTACCGCGAAACGCGTCGGAAACAGGCTGACTTGAGGCTGTGGACCGCACTTCAGGAACCAGCCGGTACACCACAGGGGAAAGCTGGGCGCTCGCGCCACCACCGCGCCTGAAGGGCTGTTCCTTTCTTCCCTTTCAGGTGTCCTCCAGGGGACAAGGAGGTTCTTTTGTCCAGCGTGCCCAGCATTCACCGGCGCCGGCTTCTGGCCGGTACCGCGGCGCTCGCAGCCGTCGTCGCCCTCTCCGCATGCGGCGCGAAGACCGACGCGGCAGGCTCGTCCGACAAGGCCGCGAAGATCGACACCAGCGGTGACACGGTCAAGGTCGGCCTGCTCAACTCGCTCTCCGGCACGATGGCGATCAGCGAGGTGACCGTACGCAACTCGCTGCTGCTCGCCATCTCGGAGATCAACGCCAAGGGCGGCGTCCTCGGCAAGAAGATCAAGCCGATCAGCGAGGACGGCGCCTCGGACTGGCCCACCTTCGCCGAGAAGGCGACCAAACTGATCAAGGAGGACAGTGTCGCGGCCACCTTCGGCTGCTGGACCTCCGCCAGCCGCAAGGCTGTCAAGCCGGTGTTCGAGAAGAACAAGTCGCTGCTCTTCTACCCCGTGCAGTACGAGGGTCTGGAGGAGTCGCCGTACATCTTCTACACGGGTGCCACGACGAACCAGCAGATCATCCCGGCCCTCGACTACCTCAAGAGCCAGGGCAAGAAGAAGCTCTACCTGGTCGGCAGCGACTACGTCTTCCCGCGGACCGCCAACAAGGAGATCAAGGCGTACGCGAAGGCCAACGGCATGACGATCCTCGGCGAGGACTACGCGCCGCTGGGCTCCACGGAGTTCAGCACGATCGCCAACAAGGTGAAGGCGTCGAAGGCGGACGCCGTCTTCAACACCCTCAACGGCGACTCGAACGTGGCCTTCTTCAAGGAGTACAAGTCCGCCGGCCTGAGCGCGGCGACCATGCCGGTCGTCTCGGTGTCGATCGCCGAGGAGGAGGTCAAGTCGATCGGAACGCAGTACCTGGAAGGGCAGTTGACGGCCTGGAACTACTACCAGACCACCCCGGGCGCGGCGAACACCACCTTCGTGAAGGCGTACAAGGCGAAGTACGGCGCGGACAAGCCGACCAGTGACCCGATGGAGGCCGCCTACACATCGGTCTACCTGTGGAAGGCGATGGTCGAGAAGGCGAAGTCCTTCGACCCGGAGAAGGTGAAGGCCGCCTCCGACGGCATCACCTTCGACGCGCCCGAGGGCCTGGTCACCGTGGACGGTGCCTCGCAGCACATCTACAAGACCGCCCGGATCGGCAAGATCGGCAGCGACGGTCTGATCGAGCAGGTGTGGGACTCCGGCAAGCCCATCAAGCCGGACCCGTACCTCAAGGGCTACTCCTGGGCCGCCGGCCTGTCCTGACCGCTCGTCGCGGGGGGGGCGCCCCCCCCCCGGCCCCCCCCCCCCCCCCCCCCCCCCCCCCCGCCCCCCCCCCCCCCCCCCAAAATAAAAAAAAAAAAAAACCCCACCCAACCCAAAAAA
>NZ_JBHXSG010000003.1:85693-162789 GCF_042714835.1 Streptomyces sp. NPDC058678
CGCCGACAACCACTACCCGCCCCACCTCAAATTCCTGCCATCGGGGGGGCCCGGGCGCTTCTCGCCCGCGCCGGGGGGGGGGCCCCCACCCCCCGGGGGCCCCCCCCCCCGCCCGCACCCTTCCCGGGAGCCGCCGCATGACCGTGATCCTCGGTCAGACCTTCACCGGCATCAGCATCGGTGCCGTCCTGCTGCTCATCGCGCTCGGCCTCTCCCTCACCTTCGGCCAGATGAACGTCATCAACATGGCCCACGGCGAGTTCATCATGGCCGGCGCCTACACCACCTACGTCCTCCAGAAGTCCATTTCCAGCGCGGGAATATCCCTTCTCGTCGCGCTTCCCGTCGCCTTTCTCGTCTCGGGCGCATTGGGCGCGCTCCTCGAATGGCTGCTGATACGGCGCCTGTATCTCCGACCACTTGACACGCTTCTCGTCACCTGGGGTGTCTCGCTGATGCTCCAGCAACTCGCCCGGGACGTTTTCGGTGCGCCGAATGTGCAGACCCGGGCGCCCGACTGGCTCACCGGGAACATCACCGTGATCGGCGGCGACGATCCGCTCACTTTCGCCAACAGCCGGCTGTTCATCCTGAGTCTGGCCGTCGCGGCGGTCGTCGCGCTGTCGCTCACGCTGCGGCTGACGCCGCTGGGCCGCCGGGTGCGGGCCGTGGTGCAGAACCGGGACCTCGCCGAGGTGTCCGGCATCTCCACCAGCCGCGTCGACCGCACCGCCTTCTTCCTCGGGTCCGGGCTCGCGGGCATCGCCGGGGTCGCGCTGACGCTGGTCGGTCCGATCGGGCCGACCATGGGCACCAACGTCATCATCGACGCCTTCCTGGTGATCGTGGTCGGCGGCATCGGGCAGCTCAAGGGCACGGTCATCGTCGCCTTCGTGCTGGGCGCGCTGCAGTCGGTCCTCGAGTACTCCACCACCGTCAGCGTCGCCAAGGTCCTGGTGCTCGTCGCCATCGTCGCGTTCCTCCAATGGCGGCCCCAGGGGCTGTACACGCTGCGCACGAGGAGTCTCGTATGAACCTGCTGAAAGGCCGCTCGGCGCGGGCCGCGGCAGGCTTCGCGTCGGCCGCCGTCGCGCTGTTCGCCGTCGCCCCGCTCGTGCTGTCCGACTTCCGGCTCGGGCTGCTCGCCAAGTACCTGTGCACCGCCATCGTCGCCGTCGGCATCTGCCTGGCCTGGGGCCGCGGCGGCCTGCTGACGCTCGGTCAGGGCGTGTTCTTCGGGCTCGGCGGATACGCCATGGCGATGCACCTGAAGATCGCCGACGCCGGGCCCGGCAACCTGCCCGACTTCATGCAGCTGTACGGCACGGCCACCGAACTCCCCTGGTGGTGGCAGCCGTTCGCGAACCCGCTGTTCGCGATCGCCGCGACCGTGCTGCTGCCGATGGCGGTCGCCGCTCTGCTCGGCCTGTTCGTCTTCCGCCGCCGGGTCAAGGGCGCCTACTTCGCGATCCTCAGCCAGGCCCTCGCCGCCGCGTTCGCGATCTGGCTGATCGGCCAGCAGGCCACGACCGGGGGCACCAACGGCCTCACCGACATCCAGGGGTTCTTCGGCTACTCCCTCGACGACCCGGTCAACCAGCGGATGGTCTACTTCGTCATCGCCGCCGTCCTGCTGCTCCTGATCGCCCTCGCGCGTCAGCTCATCCAGAGCCGCTACGGCGAACTCCTGGTCGCCGTACGGGACTCCGAGGAGCGGGTGCGCTTCCTCGGCTACGACCCGGCGAACGTCAAACTGGTCGCGTACGTCGTCGCGGCGGGCATGGCCGGTCTCGCCGGCGCGCTGTTCGTGCCGGCGGTCGGCATCATCTCGCCCGCGCTGATCGGCATCGTGCCGTCCATCGAGTTCGTCATCGGTGCCGCCGTGGGCGGCCGGGCGAGCCTGGCGGGCGCGGTGCTCGGCGCGGTCGCGGTCGCCTGGGCCAAGACGGCCCTGTCGGAGGAGTTCCCGGCGGCCTGGACGTACTTCCAGGGGCTGCTGTTCATCGTCGCCCTGGCGTTCCTGCCCGGCGGTCTCGCCTCGCTGGCGGTGTTCGTACGCCGCCGCAGAACACCCGAGGCGCCGGAGCAGAAGGCGCCCGTCGTACCGGTGGGAGAAGCGGCATGAGTGAGCTCTCGGGTCTCGAGATACGGCAACTGCGGGTGTCCTTCGACGGGTTCATCGCCGTCGACGGGGTGGACCTCGACGTCCGCCCCGGCGACCTGCGTTTCCTCATCGGGCCGAACGGCGCGGGCAAGACCACTCTGGTCGACGCGGTCACCGGACTGGTGAGGGCGACGGGTTCGGTGCGCTTCGGCGACGCCGAGCTGCTCGGGCGGAGCGTGCACAGGATCGCGCGGTCCGGGATCGGCCGTACCTTCCAGACGGCCACCGTCTTCGAGGAACTGACGGTCCTTCAGAACCTGGACATCGCGGCGGGCGCCGGCCGGAGCATGTGGACCATGCTGCGGCGTCGCAAGGACGTTCCGGAGCCGGTCGTCAGGGCGCTGGAGACGGTCGGGCTGACCGAGCTCGCCGACTCCCCCGCCGGGACGCTCGCGCACGGCCAGAAGCAGTGGCTGGAGATCGGCATGCTGCTCGTGCAGGACGTACGGCTGCTGCTGCTCGACGAGCCGGTGGCCGGCATGAGCCACGACGAACGCCAGGCGACCGGCGAGCTGCTCCAGCGGATCAGCGAGGAGCGGACCGTGGTGGTCATCGAGCACGACATGGACTTCATGCGGAGCTTCGCGCGCAGCGTCAGCGTGCTGCACGCCGGCAAGGTGCTCAGCGAGGGCACGGTGGCCGAGGTCCAGTCGGATCCGAAGGTGCAGGAGGTGTACCTGGGCCACGCGGTGGACGCGTCAGCCGCCGAGGACGCGTCGGACACCGCGGTCGTACAGGAGGCGTGATGCTGCAGATCGAAGACGTCCGGGTCGGCTACCACCGCAGCAGTGTGCTGCACGGGGTCACCGTCGAGGTGCCGAAGGACGGCGTGGCCGCCGTGCTCGGGCACAACGGCGCCGGCAAGAGCACCCTGCTGCGGGCCGCCGTCGGACTGCTCACGCCGAGCAGCGGCACGGTCCGCCTCGACGGCGAGGACATCACCCGTCGCAAGCCGCACGAGCGGGTGGCGCGCGGGATGGCGTACGTCCCGCAGGGCCAGCAGGCGTTCCCGCACCTGACCACAGCGGAGAACCTCCAGCTCGTCGCGGACGGCCGCAAGCGTGGCAGGGCGGCGATCGGCGAGGCGCTGGACCTGTTCCCGGCGCTGCGAGCCCTGTCCAACCGCCGGGCCGGCCTGCTGTCCGGCGGTCAGCGGCAGCAACTCGCCATCGCCCGGGCGTTGGTGACGGAGCCTCGGATCCTGCTCCTCGACGAGCCGACCGAGGGCATCCAGCCGACGGTCGTCGCCGAGATCGAGGACACCATCCTGGCCCTGGCCTCCCGCGGCGGACTGTCGGTGCTCCTGGTCGAGCAGCACGTGGGCTTCGCGATGCGGGCGGCGCAGAGGTACTACGTCCTGGAAGCCGGCCGGGTCACCTCCTCCGGCGAGGGCGGCCAGGATGCCGAGCGGTTCGTGCGGGAGGCGTTGAGCGTGTGACGCGGTGGTGGTCTCGTGCGACGGGATCCTCGCCCCCGCCGCCCCTTCCCGGTCCCGTCCTTCTGGGGCTCCGCCCCAGACCCCGCTCCTCAAACGCCGGAGGGGCTGAAATCAGCCCGTCCGGCGTTTGAGGACGAGGCCCTTCGGGCCGAAGCGGGGGTCTGGGGGCGCAGCCCTCAGAGACGGGACGGGAAGGGGCGGCAGGGGCGTAAACCCCTCAGTCCACCAAATCGCGCACCACCGCGTCCGCCAGCAACCGCCCCCGCAGGGTGAGCACAGCACGCCCCTCCTCGTACGGGCCGGCCTCCAGCAGCCCGTCGGACAGGGCGCGCCGCGAGGCCGCGAGGCCGTCCGCGCGCAGCAGGGACAGCGGCACCCCCTCCCGCAGCCGCAGCTCCAGCAGGATCCGCTCCACCCGGCGGTCCTCCTCCGACAGGAGCTCCCGGCCCGCGCCCGGCGAGCGCCCGCCGGCCAGGGCCGCCGCGTAGGCCCCCGGGTGCTTGACGTTCCACCAGCGCACGCCGCCCACGTGACTGTGGGCTCCCGGCCCGGCGCCCCACCAGTCGGCGCCGCGCCAGTACAGCTCGTTGTGGAGGCACCGGCCGGCGTCCGAGGTCGCCCAGTTCGAGACCTCGTACCAGTCGAAACCGGCCGCCGAGAGCATCTCCTCGGCGATCAGGTACCGGTCCGCGTGCACGTCGTCGTCCGTCATGGGGACCTCGCCGCGCCGGATCCGTCGGGCCAGCTGGGTGCCCTCCTCGACGATCAGCGCGTACGCCGACACGTGGTCCGGCCCGGCGCCCAGCGCCGCCTCCAGCGACGCCCGCCAGTCGTCGTCCGACTCCCCCGGGGTGCCGTAGATCAGGTCGAGGTTGACGTGCGAGAAGCCCGCCGCCCGTGCCTCCGCGACGCACGCCTCGGGCCGCCCCGGCGTGTGCGTGCGGTCCAGCACGCGCAGTACGTGCTGCTTCGCGCTCTGCATGCCGAAGGAGATCCGGTTGAAGCCGCCCTGGCGCAGAACGGCCAGATACGCGGGATCCACCGACTCCGGGTTCGCCTCGGTGGTGACCTCCGCGTCGGCGGCGAGGCCGAACTCGTCGCGGATCGCCGCCAGCATCCGTACGAGGTCTCCCGCGCCCAGCAGCGTGGGCGTGCCGCCGCCGACGAAGACCGTGCGGACCTCGCGCGGGTCGTCGCCGAGGACCTTGCGGGCCAGGCGGATCTCGTCGATCAGGGTGTCCGCGTAGTTGTCGCGGGAGGCGAGGACGCCGCCGGTGCCGCGCAGCTCGGTCGCCGTGTAGGTGTTGAAGTCGCAGTAGCCGCAGCGGGTCGCGCAGTACGGGACGTGCAGGTAGAACCCGAGGGGGCGGTCGGCCGCCCCGGCGAGCGCGGGCGCGGGCAGTGCGCCGTCGTCGGGGACGGGCTCGCCGTCGGGGAGTGCGGAAGGCATGCCTTCCATTGTCCAGCACTCCCGCCGTCGGCCTACTCGGCCTGCAGCACCAGCAGGGCCAGGTCGTCCTCCGGCGGCCGTACCCCGAACTCGTGCACCAGCCGCTTGATGCGCTCCGCGATCAGTTCCGCGTCGAGCCCCGCGCACCCCGCGAGCGCCTCCGCCAGCCCGTCCTCGTCGTCGAGCTGGCGCGAGCCGCTGCGCCGCTCGGTCACCCCGTCGGTCACGCACAGCAGGCTGTCGCCGGTCCGCAGCTCGAAGGTCTCGCTGATGTACGTGGCGTCCTCGACGACCCCGAGGAGGGTCTGCGGGTGCGCGGCCGTACGGACCTCGCCGCCCGCGCCGAGCAGCAGCGGCAGCGGGTGCCCGGCGGAGGCGAGGGTGCAGCGCACTCCTCCGTCGAAGGGGGCCAGTTCGCCGTAGAGGAGGGAGAGGAAGCGGGTCTGCGGGCCGTCTCCGGGGGCCATCGGCCGGCCGCCCGCGGAGACCAGCGCGCGGGCCGCCGCGTCCGCGGCCTCCGTCGCGTCGTCGAGGAGGAGCTGGTTGAGGCGGTCGAGGACGTCGGCGACTCGGTAGCCCTCGCGGGCCAGCAGCCGCAGCCAGGGCCGGGCGAGGCCGATGACGACGGCCGCCTCGGGCCCCTTGCCCTGGACGTCGCCGACGGCGAAGCACCAGCGGCCGTCGCCGGCCGGGAACAGGTCGTAGAAGTCGCCGCTGGGTCCGCCCTTGTCGCACGGCTCGTACACCAGGGCGCTGCGCACCCCCGGTATCTCGGCGACCGCACCGGGCAGCAGTCCGCGCTGCAGTACGGCGCTGATGGTGGCCTGCCGGGCGTACTGGCGGGCCGCGCCGATGGCGAGGGCCACCCGGCGGCTGAGGTCCTCGACGAGGCCGGTGATCTCGTCGGGGAAGCTGCGCAGCCCGGACCGGCCGATGACCAGGGTGCCGAGCGGACGGCCGCCGGCCGTCAGCCGGTAGGCGAGCGCGGAGCCGCGTGTGCCGTGCGGGCCCAGCGCCTCGCCGGGCCAGGGGAAGGGGGCGGGCCCCGGCCGTGCCGGGTCGGGCGGGCGCGGTGATTCCTTCTCCAGTGCCTGGCGCAGCTCCTCGATGCGGTTCTCGCTGCCGTGCCACACCCGGGCCAGGCGCGGCCCGGCCCCGTCGGCCGCCCAGCCGCCGCGGCCGCCGGTGGCCTCGTCCTCCAGCCACACCGCGCACCACTCGGCCAGCCGCGGCACGATCAGCTGTCCGGCGAGCGCGGCCACCAGGTTCTCGTCGAGCTGCCCGGCGAGCAGGTCGGATGCCTCGGCGAGGAAGGACAGGGCGCCCCGGTTGAGCCAGTCCTGGTCCTGCTCGGTGCGCTGCGGCTCCGGGGCGAGTATCTCGGCCACGCGCAGCTCGCGCTCCCCCGTGTACGCCTCCCGCGCGTCCGCGGCGGATTCCCCCTGGGCGGGCAGCCGCGCCCACACGGTCTTGGCGCCCGTGCGGTAGGTGATCCCCCAGGACTCGGAGAGCGCGGCGACCAGTCTGAGTCCGCGCCCGTACTCGGGTGTCTCGTACGACGGTTCGGCGGCGTCACGTGGGGCGCGCGAGGGGTGGTGGTCGAGGACCTCGACGACGAGGGCGCCGGTCTCCGGTTCCAGCCGGCAGTCCAGTTCGACGTCGGTGCCGGCGTGCACGACGGCGTTGGTGACCAGCTCGCTGACGACGACCAGGGCGTCGCCGGCCAGGAGGTCGGTGAGGTGCTCGGTGCCGGGC
Organism: Streptomyces sp. NPDC058678; assembly: GCF_042714835.1. NCBI lineage: Bacteria > Bacillati > Actinomycetota > Actinomycetes > Kitasatosporales > Streptomycetaceae > Streptomyces > Streptomyces sp. NPDC058678. The sequence continues at coordinate 92,501 of NZ_JBHXSG010000003.1, forward strand.
AGAGCGCGCTCGGCCCACTCGGCGAGCGCGGCGCGTAACAGCGCGCGGGCGGCGCTCGGCGCGAGGGAGCTGCCGGGCAGAGCGGCGTGCGCATGCGCGCGCTGGAGCGCGTCCGCGGGTGCAAGCGCATCGGTGCGCGGGGGCGCCCCCGCGTGCGCAGGCGCATCAGAGGCACGGGAAACGGGCTCCCGTTGCGTCGAAATGGCCCCCATGTACAGCTCCCCGAGCGGTTCGGACGAATACGCCTCAGTCGATGCCGACAGAGTGACAGACTGACCCCGCCCATAAGCGCCGAGTTACCGAAGTGGGCCGCCATGAGTGAGAACAGTGCTACACGTGTGCTCGAAGAGGGGCACAAAGATGGCCTGATTCGAGCATCGGATCTGCGTCCTCTGCTCGCCGCGATGACCGCGGCGCGGGACGGCGACTTCTCGAAGGTGCCGGAATCGGGCCACGGCCTGGTGGCCGAACTGACCGCCGTCTTCAACCAGATCATGGACCGCAGCACCCATTTCAACACGGAAGTGCAGCGGGTGAAGCGGGAGTTGGTGCGGCACGGCCGGCTCGACGAGCGTCTGTCGGCCAGTCCGGGCCAGGGCGCGTGGACCTCCCGGGTCAACGACGTGAACCAGGTGCTCGACGCCCTGGTCGCCCCGGCGGCCAACGCCACGCGTGTCCTGGACGCGGTGGCCGGCGGCGACCTGACCCAGCGGGTCGACCTGCACGACGGCAGCAGGCAGTTGCGCGGTGACCTTCGGCGGCTCGGCCGGGCCGTGAACAAGATGGTCGACCAGTTGTCCCTGTTCACCGGCGAGGTGACCCGGGTCGCGCGCGAGGTCGGCACCGAGGGGCGGCTCGGCGGGCGGGCCAAGGTGACGGGCCTGTCCGGGAGTTGGCGGGACGTGACCGAGGCGGTCAACACGATGGCGTCCCGGCTGACCGCCCAGGTCCGTGACATCGCCCTGGTGACCACGGCGGTGGCCCGTGGCGACCTGACCCGCACGGTCACGGTCGAGGCGACCGGCGAGCTGCTCGAACTGAAGCTGACCGTGAACACGATGGTCGACCAGCTGTCCGCCTTCGCCGACGAGGTCACGCGGGTGGCCCGCGAGGTCGGCACCGAGGGGCAGTTGGGCGGGCGGGCTCAGGTGCGAGGCGTGTCGGGCGTCTGGAAGGACCTCACCGACAACGTCAACTTCATGGCCTCGAACCTGACCTCGCAGGTCCGCAACATCGCCCAGGTCACCACCGCCGTCGCCAACGGCGACCTGAGCCAGAAGATCACGGTCGACGCCCAGGGCGAGATCCTGGAGCTGAAGTCCACCATCAACACCATGGTCGACCAGTTGTCCGCCTTCGCCGACGAGGTCACCCGGGTCGCCCGCGAGGTCGGCACCGAGGGCAACCTCGGCGGCCGGGCCCAGGTGCGGGGCGTCTCCGGCGTCTGGAAGGACCTCACCGACAACGTCAACTTCATGGCGGACAACCTGACCTCGCAGGTCCGCAACATCGCCCTGGTCTCCACCGCCGTGGCCCAGGGCGACCTCGGCAAGAAGATCACGGTCGAGGCGAAGGGCGAGATCCTGGAGCTGAAGTCCACCATCAACACCATGGTCGACCAGCTCTCCGCCTTCGCCGACGAGGTCACCCGGGTCGCCCGCGAGGTCGGCACCGAGGGCAACCTCGGCGGCCAGGCCCAGGTGCGAGGTGTCTCCGGCGTCTGGAAGGACCTCACCGACAACGTCAACTTCATGGCGCTGAACCTGACTTCACAGGTACGGAACATCGCCCAGGTCACCACCGCCGTCGCCAACGGCGACCTGTCGAAGAAGATCACGGTCGACGCCCGTGGCGAGATCCTCGAGCTGAAGGACACCGTCAACACGATGGTGGAACAGCTGCGTGCCTTCGCCGACGAGGTCACCCGCGTGGCCCGCGAGGTCGGCACCGACGGCCGGCTCGGCGGCCGCGCCCAGGTGCTGGGCGTCTCCGGCGTCTGGCGGGACCTGACCGACAACGTCAACTACATGGCCGACAACCTGACGTCGCAGGTCCGCAACATCGCCCAGGTGGCGACGGCGGTGGCGCAGGGCGACCTGTCGAAGAAGATCGACGTGGACGCCCGCGGCGAGATCCTCGAACTGAAGACGACCATCAACACGATGGTCGACACCCTGTCCTCCTTCTCCTCCGAGGTCACCCGGGTGGCCCGCGAGGTCGGCAGCGAGGGCCAGCTCGGCGGTCAGGCCCGGGTGGAGGGCGTGTACGGCACCTGGAAGCGCCTGACGACGAACGTGAACGAACTCGCGCTGAACCTGACCACCCAGGTCCGCGCGATCGCCGAGGTCGCCTCCGCGGTGGCCCAGGGCGACATGTCCCGCTCGATCACCGTGGAGACGCAGGGCGAGGTCACCGAGCTGAAGGACAACATCAACCTGATGGTGGCCAACCTCCGCGAGACGACCCGCGCGAAGGACTGGCTGGAGTCCAACCTGGCCCGCCTCGCCGCCCTGATGCAGGGCCACCGCGACCTGATGGAGGTCGCCGACCTGATCCTGCGCGAGCTGACCCCGCTGGTGAACGCCCAGTACGGCGCGTTCTTCCTCGCCGACCCCGACGAGGACGGCACCTCTCTCCACACGGCCGTTCCGGCGAAGGGGCTCGCGTTCATCGCCGGATACGGCTCGGCGCAGAGCGCGACCGTCGACACGGGAGCCATGCCGGTGCACGGCCTCGTGCGCCAGGCCGCCCGCGAGAAGAAGCGGATCCTGGTGGAGGAGGCCCCGCCGGACTACATCAAGATCAACAGTGGTCTCGGCGAGGCGGCCCCGGCGAGCGTCGTCATCATCCCGATCCTCTTCGAGGACAAGCTCCTCGGCGTGATCGAGCTGGCGTCCTTCTCCCGCTTCTCCGACGTCCACCTGGCCTTCTTCGACCAGTTCGTGAACACCATCGGCGTCGCCATCAACACCATCATCGCCAACTCCCGCACCGAGTCCCTGCTCGGCGAGTCCCAGCGCCTGGCCATGCAGCTCCAGGAACGCTCGGACGAACTCCAGAAGCAGCAGGCGGAGTTGCAGCGCTCGAACGCCGAACTGGAGGAGAAGGCCGCCCTGCTGGCCACGTCCTCGCAGTACAAGTCGGAGTTCCTGGCGAACATGTCCCACGAACTGCGCACACCGCTCAACTCGTTGCTGATCCTGGCGCGACTGCTGTCCGACAACCCGGACGGCCGCCTCTCCGACCAGGAAGTGCAGTTCGCGACGACGATCCACCGTTCGGGCTCCGACCTCCTCCAGCTGATCAACGACATCCTCGACCTGTCGAAGATCGAGGCCGGCCGGATGGACGTACGCCCGAAGAGGCTCCCCCTCATCAAACTGCTCGACTACGTCCACGCCACCTTCCGCCCCCTCACCATCGACCGGGGGCTGGCCTTCGAAGTGGCGGTCGGGGAGGACGTACCGCGGGAGATGTACTCGGACGAGCAGCGCCTCCAGCAGATCCTGCGCAACCTGCTCTCCAACGCGATCAAGTTCACCGCCACGGGCCGGGTCGAGCTGCGCGTGAACCGTATGAAGGACCCCGAGCGCCACTACGTCCGCGACAGCGACGACGTGATCGCCTTCGCGGTCTCCGACACCGGCATCGGCATCGCCCGCGAGAAGCTCCCCGTGATCTTCGAGGCGTTCCAGCAGGCCGACGGCACGACGAACCGCAAGTACGGCGGCACCGGCCTGGGACTGTCCATCAGCCGGGAGATCGCGGGCCTGCTGGGCGGCCGTATCGTCGCCGAGAGCGAGCCCGGCAAGGGGTCCACCTTCACGCTGTACGTCCCCGTCGTCAGCCCCGGCCACTCGGCGACCGGCCCGACCCCCGAGGACCGGCCCGTGCCGGTGCCGGACGAGCTGTCGACGGAGCTCTTCCCCACCACCCACGAGCCGGAGGACTCCTGGCCCGCGCCCACCAAGCTGGAGGCGTGGAAGTCGGGGCGTGCGGGACAGGTCCTGGCCGGGCGCAGTGTGCTGATCGTGGACGACGACATCCGCAACGTCTTCGCCCTCACCCATGTCCTGGGCCGGGTCGGCATGCCCGTCCTCTACGCCGAGAACGGCCGCGAGGGCATCGAGACACTGGAACGCAACCCGGACGTCGAACTCGTCCTGATGGACATCATGATGCCGGAGATGGACGGTTACGAGACCATCGCCGCCATCCGCCGCACCCCGCGCTGGACCGGCCTGCCCATCGTCGCCCTCACCGCGAAGGCGATGCCGGGAGACCGCGAGAAGTCCATCGCGCGGGGTGCCAACGACTACGTACCGAAGCCGGTGGACGTCGACCAGCTGCTCACCGTCGTCTGCGCACTCCTGGACCCCGAGAGCGCCAAGGGCGAGGAGCACGCCGATGCCGAGGAGGCCGTGGTCCCGCCGACGGACGACTGAATGAGGCCAGTCACATGAGCGCTGAGGCAACGACCGGCGAGCGCGCCAGCATCCTCCTGGTCGACGACATGGAGGACAACCTGGTCGCGCTGGAGGCCGTCCTGGGGTCTCTCAACGAACCGCTCGTCCGCGCGCGTTCGGGCGAGGAGGCGATGAAGGCCCTGCTCCGGCGGCGGTTCGCCCTCGTCCTGCTCGACGTGCGCATGCCGGGCATGGACGGTTTCGAGACCGCCGCGAACATCAAGCGGCTCGACCAGACCAAGGACGTCCCGATCATCTTCCTGACCGGCGCGGAGGACGACGCCGGCTACGCGTTCCGCGGCTACGCGACGGGAGCGGCCGACTACCTGACCAAGCCGTTCGACCCGTGGGTGCTGCGCGCCAAGGTCACGGTGTTCCTGGACCTGCACCGCAAGAAACAGCAGGTGGAGCGCCTGCTGACACAGGAGCAGGCCGACGACCGAGAGTTGAACAGTCGACTGACGGCTCTGGAGGAGCAGTTGACCGACTCTCCGGACATACCCACCCTGCGCACACAGGTCAGGGAGCTACGGCAGCTGGTGAACAGGGGACACGCGTCCTGACCCCAGGGGGGCGGGGAACTGCGCGACCAGCCACCAACCACCCGCAGCCGCCGAACAGTCCCCCGCCCACTCCCTACGCTTCGCGCGACCCCGCGTACATCTCGTCGATCAGGTGCTTGTACTCCCGCTCGACGACCGGCCGCTTCAGCTTCAGGCTCGGCGTGATCTCTCCGTGCTCGATGTCAAGATCCCTCGGCAGCAACCGGAACTTCTTGATCGTCTGCCACCGCTGAAGCCCCTCGTTGAGCTCCTTGACGTACCCCTCGACCATCGAGACCGTCGCCGGCGCGGCGACCACCTCCGCGTACGACTTGCCCTCCAGCCCGTTCTCCTTCGCCCAGTCGAGGATCGAGACCTCGTCCAGGGCGATCAGCGCCGTGCAGAAGTTCCGGTCGGCCCCGTGGACCAGGATGTTGGACACGTACGGGCACACCGCCTTGAACTGCCCCTCGACCTCGGCGGGCGCGATGTACTTGCCGCCGGACGTCTTGATGAGGTCCTTCTTGCGGTCGGTGATCCGCAGGTACCCGTCGGGCGACAGCTCACCGATGTCACCGGTGTGGAACCAGCCGTCCGGCTCCAGGACCTCGGCGGTCTTCTCGGGCAGCCCGTGGTAGCCCTCCATGATGCCGGGGCCGCGCAGCAGGATCTCGCCGTCGTCCGCGATGCGCACCTCGGTGCCGGGGAACGGCTTGCCGACCGTGCCGGTGCGGTAGGCCTCGCCGGGGTTCACGAAGGACGCCGCCGACGACTCCGTGAGGCCATAGCCCTCGAGGATGTGGATGCCGGCACCGGAGAAGAAGTAGCCGATCTCGGGCGACAGCGCGGCCGAGCCGGAGACACACGCACGCAGGTTGCCGCCGAACGCCTCACGGATCTTGGCGAACACCAGCGCGTCCGCGACCTTGTGCTTGGCCGAGAGCCCGAAGGGCGCCGACGCCGTGCCGGTACGCCGGAAGTTGTCCTGGGTGACCTTGGCGTAGTCCCGGGCCACCTCGGCGGCCCACTGGAAGATCTTGTACTTCGCGCCGCCGCCCGCCCGGGCCTTCGCCGCGACCCCGTTGTACACCTTCTCGAAGATGCGCGGGACGGCCGCCATGTACGTCGGCTGGACGACCGGCAGGTTCTCGATGATCTTGTCGACACGGCCGTCGACGGCGGTGACGTGCCCGACCTCGATCTGGCCCGAGGTGAGCACCTTGCCGAAGACGTGCGCGAGCGGCAGCCACAGGTACTGCACGTCCTCGCTACTGATCAGCCCGGTCGCGGCGGTCGCCTTCGCCATGTACGCCCAGTTGTCGTGGGGCAGGCGGACACCCTTGGGGCGGCCGGTGGTGCCGGAGGTGTAGATCAGGGTGGCGAGCTGGTCCTTGGTGATCGCGCCGACCTTCTCCTTGATCAGGTCGGGGTTCTTCTCCAGGTACGCGGCACCGCGCTGCTCCAGCTCGGTGAGCGTGAGCACCCAGTCGCCGGTCTCGGCGCCGTCCGGGTCGATGACCACGACGTGGGTGAGGTCGGGCAGCTCGGCCCGCTTCTCCCGCGCCTTGGCCAGCTGCTCGGCGTTCTCCGCGAACAGGACCTTGCTGCCGGAGTCCGACAGGATGAACGCGGACTCGTCGGCGTTGGTCTGCGGATAGATCGTGGTCGTGGCGGCGCCGGCGCACAGGATGCCCAGGTCCGCGAGGATCCACTCGACCCTCGTCGAGGAGGAGAGGGCTACCCGCTGCTCCGGCTGCACACCGAGCTCGATCAGGCCGGCCGCGATGGCGTAGACCCGCTCCGCGGTCTGCGCCCAGCTCAGCGACTTCCAGTCGTCCGGCCCCTGGCCGGAGGCCGGAGGCACGGGGTAGCGGTAGGCCTCGGCGTCAGGCGTGGCCGCCACGCGGTCCAGAAAGACGGCCGCCACACTCGGCGGACGGTTCTCGATCAGTGTCTGTGTGTCGCTCACGACATCCTCCGGGGCCCGCGGCTGTGCGGCTGGCTCATTGCGGCTGTTGTTTAACTCACGAGTAACTACCGAGCAGGGATCAGAGTAAGGCGCGACCGGCCGGTGCGTAAGGGGCGGCGGCCTGTCACTTCCTACAGAGAGCGACACTACGCACGCGTAGGGGCCTGCCCGGTGGAACATGCGGCAGGCCCCCAGTTTCGCGGTAATAGGACGGTTACTTCTTGCCCTTCCCGGAACCCGCGCTGTCGTCGCTGGACAGGACGGCGATGAACGCCTCCTGCGGAACCTCCACGGAACCCACCATCTTCATCCGCTTCTTGCCTTCCTTCTGCTTCTCCAGCAGCTTCCGCTTACGCGAGATGTCACCGCCGTAGCACTTGGCGAGGACGTCCTTGCGGATGGCCCGGATGGTCTCGCGGGCGATCACCCGGGAGCCGATGGCGGCCTGGATGGGGATCTCGAAGGCCTGGCGCGGGATCAGCTCGCGCAGCTTGGCGACGAGCCTTACGCCGTACGCGTACGCGGCGTCCTTGTGGGTGACGGCGGAGAAGGCGTCGACCCGGTCGCCGTGCAGCAGGATGTCGACCTTCACCAGCTGCGCGTCCTGCTCGCCGGTGGGCTCGTAGTCCAGGGAGGCGTAACCGCGGGTCTTCGACTTCAGGTGGTCGAAGAAGTCGAACACGATCTCGGCGAGGGGGAGCGTGTAGCGGATCTCGACGCGGTCCTCGGAGAGGTAGTCCATGCCGAGGAGGGTGCCGCGGCGGGTCTGGCAGAGCTCCATGATCGAGCCGATGAACTCGCTCGGAGCGAGGATCGTGGCCCGGACGACCGGCTCGAAGACCTTGTCGATCTTGCCCTCGGGGAACTCGCTCGGGTTGGTGACCGTGTGCTCCTTCCCGTCCTCCATGATCACGCGGTAGACCACGTTCGGCGCGGTGGCGATGAGGTCGAGGTTGAACTCGCGCTCCAGGCGCTCACGGATGACGTCGAGGTGCAGCAGACCGAGGAAGCCGACGCGGAAACCGAAGCCGAGGGCCGCGGAGGTCTCCGGCTCGTAGACCAGCGCGGCGTCGTTCAGCTGGAGCTTGTCCAGTGCCTCGCGGAGGTCGGGGTAGTCCGAGCCGTCCAGCGGATAGAGGCCGGAGAAGACCATCGGCTTGGGGTCCTTGTACCCGCCGAGGGCCTCGGTGGCGCCCTTGTCCTTGCTGGTGATGGTGTCACCGACCTTGGACTGACGGACGTCCTTCACGCCGGTGATGATGTAGCCCACCTCGCCGACGCCGATGCCGTCGGCCGGCGTCATCTCGGGTGACGAGACGCCGATCTCGAGAAGCTCGTGGGTGGCGCCGGTCGACATCATCTTGATGCGCTCGCGCTTGTTGAGCTGGCCGTCGATGACACGGACGTAGGTGACCACGCCCCGGTAGGAGTCGTAGACCGAGTCGAAGATCATCGCGCGGGCGGGGGCGTCCTTGACGCCGACCGGAGCCGGCACGTCGCGGACCACCCGGTCCAGGAGCGCGTCCACGCCGATGCCCGTCTTCGCCGAGACCTTGAGCACGTCGTCGGGGTCGCAGCCGATGAGGTTGGCGAGCTCCTCGGAGAACTTCTCCGGCTGGGCGGCCGGCAGGTCGATCTTGTTCAGTACGGGGATGATCTTGAGGTCGTTCTCCATCGCCAGGTAGAGGTTGGCGAGGGTCTGGGCCTCGATGCCCTGGGCGGCGTCGACGAGGAGCACGGTGCCCTCGCAGGCCGCGAGCGACCGCGAGACCTCGTAGGTGAAGTCGACGTGCCCCGGGGTGTCGATCATGTTGAGGATGTGCGTGTTGCTCTTGTCATGGGTGGGAGCCCACGGCAGACGCACGGCCTGTGACTTGATCGTGATTCCGCGCTCACGCTCGATGTCCATGCGGTCGAGGTACTGAGCACGCATCTGCCGTTGCTCGACCACACCGGTCAGCTGGAGCATCCGGTCGGCGAGCGTGGACTTGCCGTGGTCGATGTGCGCGATGATGCAAAAGTTGCGGAGCAGTGACGGGTCGGTACGGCTCGGCTCGGGCACATGGCTGGGGATCGCGGGCACGCAGGGTCCTGATTCTTGAGGCGTCCGCAGTGTCTGCGGTCTCGGGTCGGATCGATACGTAGCCTCCATGGTCCCACGGGCGGGGACCTGCGACCGGTTTGGGCCACTCGGACGCCCGCTGGTACTCTGGGTGGCTGTGTCTCCTGCCCTCTCAGCACGAGACACGACTTCTGGAAAATCATCGGTACGGGACCCGTGCGGCTCCGTGCCTGAACCTGTAGAGGCTCATTCGTGGCGAACATCAAGTCCCAGATCAAGCGGATCAAGACCAACGAGAAGGCCCGGCTGCGCAACAAGGCCGTCAAGTCCTCCCTGAAGACCGCGATCCGCAAGGCCCGCGAGGCCGCTGCCGCGGGTGACGTCGAGAAGGCCACCGAGTACCAGCGCGCGGCTGCGCGTCAGCTCGACAAGGCCGTCTCCAAGGGCGTCATCCACAAGAACCAGGCCGCCAACAAGAAGTCGGCGCTGGCGTCGAAGGTCGCGACCCTCAAGGGCTGACACTGTCTCTTGATCTGACCGCCGGAGGGAATCGAGCGGGCCCTCTCTCATCCGCTCCCGTCCGGCACCTCGAGTCTGTACGCGGCCTGCGTTCGCCACGCGGGTACGGACTCACCCTTCTTTGAATCTCATTGACCGAAGGCCCCGCCGCTGCCCTTCCCCAGGGCAGGCGACGGGGCCTTCGGCATGCCCGCGCGGCCCGCAAGCCGTCACGACCAGAACGCGTCGCCCTTCTCCATGTCCTCGACGCACTCGTCGAGGTCGGTCATCTTGTCTCCGACGATCCGGAAGACGATGCCGCCGCGTTCATCGATGTGCTTGCCGCCCCGGTCGGCGGTGAAGCGGTGCACGGAGACCGCGTGCCCGCGGCCATCGACGAACACGTTGAGCAACTCGACCCGGAACGACCCGTCGGTCTCCGAGTAGAGCCGGCCGTAGTACCCGTCGAAGATCGAGTCGACTCCCTTGTAGTCCCCCGAGAGCGGGTGGGAGCCCGGTACATGGTGGGTACAGTCCCCGGTCATCATGCCGCGCAGGGTGTCCATGTCCCCGCGCTGGAAGGCCTCGTAGCCCTTGCGGACGAGCATGGCGTGCGGGTGTTCAGCCACGGCGATCGCCACCTTTCCTGATCCGGCGATGGACGGCTGATACGCACGATTCTCCTCCTCTGGGAAGGAGGAGCTACTTGATCACGTCCGCTGGGAGGGAGGGGCTACTGCTCCCGTCCTCTGAGAGGGAGGGGCTACTTGCTCACGCCCTCAGGGAGGGAGGGGCTACTTGCTCACCTCCTCTGGGAGGGAGGGACTACTCGCTCATGCCGGTGCTCTGGACTGCGCTCGGCCTGTGGGGCCGAGCAGGGCCGCGTCCGTTTCCTGGGGTCAGGCCGGTGCCTGGGATCACGCCGGTGCTCTGGACCGCGTCCGTGCGCTGGGACCGCGTCCGGCCTGCGGGATGACACCAGTCCTCTGGCGCCATGGCAGTCCTCTGGACCTCGTCCGTGCTCTGGACCTCGCCCGATCTCTGCGACCTGTCCTGTGGGATCACGCCCGGCCCCTGGGGCCGCCTCCGCCCTCTGGGGCCAGGCCCGCCCTCTGGATCACGCCCGCCCTCTGGCCCGCGCCGCCCGCGCGATCGCCACGACCGCCTTCTCCAGGGCGTACTCAGGGTCGTCCCCGCCCCCCTTCACCCCGGCGTCGGCTTCGGCCACGGCCTGCAGCGCGAAGGCCACCCCGTCCGGCGTCCACCCGCGCATCTGCTGCCGCACCCGGTCGATCTTCCACGGCGGCATCCCGAGTTCCCGTGCGAGATCGGCGGGACGGCCTCCCCGTGCGGAAGACAGCTTGCCGATGGCCCGCACGCCCTGCGCCAACGCGCTGGTGATCAACACGGGTGCGACCCCCGTCGCCAGCGACCACCTGAGCGCCTCCAGGGCCTCGGCGACCCGCCCCTCCACCGCCCGGTCAGCGACGGTGAAGCTCGACGCCTCGGCCCGTCCGGTGTAATACCGCCCGACAACGGCCTCGTCGATGGTCCCCTCGACGTCGGCGGCGAGCTGGGACACGGCGGACGCCAGCTCCCGCAGATCACTCCCGATCGAGTCCACGAGCGCCTGACAGGCCTCGGGCGTCGCCGACCGCCCGATCGCCCGGAACTCACCCCGCACGAACGCCAGCCGGTCCGCCGGCTTCGTCATCTTCGGGCACGCCACCTCCCGCGCCCCCACCTTGCGCGCGGCATCCAGCAGCCCTTTGCCCTTGGCCCCGCCCGCGTGCAGCAGCACGAGCGTGATCTCCTCGGCGGGCGCCCCGAGATACGCCTTCACGTCCTTGATCGTGTCGGCCGACAGATCCTGCGCATTGCGTACGACGACGACCTTCCGCTCCGCGAAGAGCGACGGGCTGGTCAACTCCGCAAGCGTCCCGGGCTGCAACTGGTCCGAGGTCAGATCGCGTACGTCCGTGTCGGCGTCGGCGGCCCTCGCGGCAACCACCACCTCCCGCACCGCACGGTCAAGCAGCAGCTCCTCCTGGCCGACGGCAAGCGTCACGGCGGCGAGAGGGTCGTCATCAGCAGTCTTCCTGGCCATCGCGTACAGCATGGCACGGGCCACTGACAGCGAGAGCCGGGTGCCGAGGCGAGGAGCAGGGTCCGGGACCGTCAGCGGGGGGACAGTCATGCCGGGCCCGGAGGCCAGCGGTCCCGTTGCGGAACCGCGGAGAAGATAGAAGATAACGGGGGAGGCCATCATCCCCGCTGCCCGCGTTGGCAACCGGCGCCGCTCGTCCGCGGCTCAGCCGACGCCGTCAGCCCGCTGGCAGTCGTGCCGCTGGGGCGGCACGGGTGGGCGCGGACGGCACCCCGTCGGCGCGGGTCGCGCGACCCACGCCCCGGCACCAAGGCCGCGCACTGGCGAGCCTCCGGCCCAGCCCCACCCCGCCCGGAAGCTACGGCTCCTCCCGCCACCCATCCCACTCCCCCACGAACTCGTCCAGCTCCCGAGGATCCAACCGCTCCCCGTCATCCCGCAGCACCACCAGCCACTGCGCGTCCTCCGCATCGTCCTCCCCGGCCAACGCATCCCGCACAAGCCGCGGCTCCTCGTCGACCCCGAGCCGCTCCCGCAGCGCCTCGGCCACCTCCTCCGCCGCATCCCGGTCGGGCAGCACCAGCACATGTCTCACATCACTCACGGAGCCATTGTCAGGCACCCCGCCCGACCGAACCGAGCCTCCCTGCCCGGCTCGCTCCCTCCCTCCCCCTCGGCAAGAAGAATCACCCGCTCCGGTCGGCACTCCGCACCACCGGCACACGGTCGAGCTCGACGCCGAACCGCTCCCGATACACCTCCAGCACCTCCTCGTCCGTCTCCAGCCCACGCTCTTTCCGCGTCCCATCGCTCCCCGTCACCTTGAAGCGACGCCCGCTGAGCGTGATCCGCCCCCCGTCCTCCGTGACCCGCGAGCAGACCAGCGACCGTGTGAAGTGCGACCGGGGCGAGGTGCTGTGCCACCATGCGCCGACCACGAAGTCCCCGAGCCCCCGTGGCCGCACCTCCAACCGGTACTCCGCCCTGCCGTCCATGAAGACATCCAGATCCGCCGCCCCCACCGCCCGAACCCCGGCCGCCTCATCCGGCCCCGCCTCGACGATCCGGAACGTGCCCGCGGGATCCTCCTGCTCCCCTCGCGCCCCGAACGCCAGCGGAAGGTGGCTGTGCGCCCCGAACCCGACGTCCGCCAGCCAGTCACTCCCGTCCACTGTTCGCACCCGCAGCGCGACATGGTCGTACGGAATCCCGAGCCGCCCCTCCTCCCCGTACACTCGCGCCGCGAGCAGCGTGACGTCGAACCCGAGCGCGGTGAGCAACAGTCCGAAGGCGCCGTTGAGTTCGTAACAGAGCCCTCCCCTCCGCGCGCCCACCACCTTGTCCAGCAGCCGCTTCTCCTCCAGCACTATCTCCTCTCCGAGGTGGACCGACAGGTTCTCGAAGGGCACGGTCTGCAGATGGCGCAGATGCAGATCGCGCAGCACGCCGGTGGTGGCGCTCGGGGCGCCGCCGGGAGCGGCGGGCCACGCCGACCGCTCGACTCCGAGACGGCGAAGGTAGGCGTCAACCTGTTCGGAATTCATAACCTCAGTCTCGCGCCACCCGAAGCTCCCCGGGGCCCGCACCGGCAACGGCGAGTGCCCCGTCCCGGTCGGTCCGCAGCACCACCGCACCGCCCGCCCGCAGCGCCGCGACCGTACTGGGCGCGGGATGTCCGTACGGGTTGTCGGCGCCGCAGGAGATGAGCGCCAGCCGCGGGGCCACCCGGCGTATCAGCTCCGGGTCCTGATACGCGGAGCCATGGTGGGCGACCTTGAGCACGTCCATCCCGCCCAGCCGCGCACCCGCGGAGGACCGCAACAGCGCCTGCTGCGCCGGCGGTTCGAGGTCCCCGAGGAGCAGGAACCGCAGCCCGGCCGACCTGACGAGCAGGGCCACGCTGGCGTCGTTCGGCCCCTCCGGCTCCGGCAGCGGGCTCGGCGGCGGCCACAACACCTCCCAGGACAGTGCCCCGGTGCGCCGCTGCTCCCCGGCCACGCCACGCGTCACGGGGATACGCCGCGCCGCCGCCTGCCTCCGTACGAACTCGGCCTGATCCACGGGCTCTTCGTAGCCGGTCGTCTCGATCGCCCCGACGGACCGCCCGCGCAGCACTCCGGGCAGCCCCGCCACATGGTCGGCATGGAAGTGGGTCAGCACGACCAGTGGGATCCTGGTGATGCCGAGCGTGCGCAGACAGTGGTCGACCAGCTCCGGATCGGGCCCCGTGTCCACGACCACGCCCGTGCCCTCGCCGGCCGCGAGCACCGTCGCGTCACCCTGCCCCACGTCACACATCGCCAGCCGCCAACCCGGCGGCGGCCAACCCGTGATCACCCTGGTCAGCGGCGGTGGCTGCACGACGGCCAGCAGGACCAGCAGCCCGCAGGCGGCGCACAGCCAGGGATGTCCCAGCAGCCGCCTCCCCACCAGCAGGACGACCACGGTGACGAGGAGCAGCAGCGCCGCACCGGCCCAGCTGTCCGGCCAGTCCACTCCGCCGCCGGGCAATGCGGCCCCCGTGCGAGCGATTCCGGCGATCCACTCCGTCGGCCAACTCGCGCACCACGCCAGCGCCTTCGCCACCGGCATCACCACGGGCGCCGTGGCCAACGCTGCGAAGCCCAGCACCGTGGCCGGCGCGACCGCGAACTCCACAAGAATGTTGCACGGCACCGCCACCAGGCTCACCCGCGCCGACAGCACGGCGACGACCGGCGCGCACAGGGCCTGCGCGGCGGCCGCGGCCGCCAGAGCCTCGGCCAGTCGCGGCGGAACCCGGCGCCGTCGCAGCGCGAGGCTCCAGCGGGGCGCCAGCGTGAGCAGTGCGCCGGTGGCCAGCACGGAGAGCAGGAAGCCGTAGCTCCGGGCCAGCCATGGGTCGTACAGCACCAGCAGCAGGACGGCCGTCGCCAGCGCCGGGATCAGTGACCTCCGGCGTCCGGTCGCGAGCGCGAGCAGCGCGACCGCTCCGCAGGCCGCGGCCCGCAGCACACTCGGGTCCGGCCTGCACACGACGACGAACGCGAGGGTCAGCACCCCGCCCAATAGCGCGGTCGTCCGGAGTGAGATGCCCAGGCGGGGCGCGATTCCGCGGCGCTCGGCGAGCTGGGCCAGGCCGGGCGGGCCGACGAACAGGGCGAGGATGATCGTGAGGTTGCTCCCCGAGACGGCCAGGATGTGCGCGAGATCGGTCTCCTTGAATGCCTCGTCCAGTTCCGGGGTGATCCGTGAGGTGTCCCCGACGACCAGCCCCGGCAACAGCGCCCGCGCGTCCGCCGACAGCCCGTCCGTGGCCTCCCGCAGCCCCGCGCGCAGCCGGCCAGCGAACCGCTGCGCCGCCGACGGCTCCCGCACCACCTCCGGTCCCGCCCGGCCCCGCACCCGCAGCACGGCCGCGACCCGGTCGCCGCCCACCGCGGCGGGCGCCAGCCGGGCGGTCACCCGCAATCGCGTGGACGGCAACAGCCCGAGCCAGGGCGACCGGCCCGGTCCGTCCGCGGAGACCCGCGCTCCCGACGCCCCGCCAGGAGGCCGGCCCGCTCCCGAACCCGCGTCGACGATCACCAGCACCGGCGTGCGCGTCGCGACCGCCGTCCCGTGCGCTGCCTCGACGCGTCGTACTTCCGCGTTGATCAGCACAGAGACCGGCGCCGCGTGGTTTCCCCTGATCCGGGGCCGGGTGAGCCGGGGATCGGAGGTCACTTCGACCTCGGCGGTCGCCGTGGCGTACTGCCGTGCCAGCACGGGCACCGGACCCCGCCGCAGATCGGCGCCGTGGAGCCCGGCGGACACGGCGGCCGCTCCTACACAGAGCAGCACGGCGGCGACCGAGGCACGGGGCCAGGTGACGCGTGAGGGCCGGACCCGCGCCCGCGCGGACACGAGGAGTACACCCGCTGCCGCGATACAGCCCACAGTGAGGGCGGTGACCCACCGCGCCGATGCGTCCAGCGTCAGCGCCGCCGTCGCCCAGGCCGCGAGCGCGGGCGGTACGAGACGCAGATCCGTCGGTCCTTCCTGTCGGGGGTGAGCGTCTCCCAGCCGCTTCCCGGAGGCCGTGTGGACGGTGAAGCTGCGGCCTGGGCGGGGCTCACGGCCGGAGCGCGGTTCAGGGCCGGAGCGCGGTTCAAGGAGGAACCGAGGTTCACCACCGGCACGGGGATCCAGGCGGACCCGAGGTACACCACCGGCACGAGGTTCACCACCGGCACGGGGTTCACCGCCGAGGCGGCGTTCAGCGCCGGGCCCGGCGTCGGCCACGTCGTGCCCGGTCGGCACGTGGGGGGTCTGCCTCATGGCCGTACGAGATTCCGCAGGTCGGCGAAGCGGCGGTCGCCGATGCCGTTGACCTCACGCAGTTCGTCCACCGAGCGGAAGCCCCCGTGCTGGGTGCGGTAGTCGAGGATGTGCTGCGCCAGCACCGGGCCGACGCCCGGCAGCGTGTCCAGCTGGTCCACGGTGGCCGTGTTGAGGGAGACGGGGGCCGTCGGCGCCGCTCCCCCCACCGAACCGGCCGGGCCGCCCACACCCGTACCTCCCGTACCGCCCGAGCCAGGCATCGCGGCGACGGCGGGACCGCCGACGATCACCTGTTCTCCGTCCACGAGGAACCGGGCACGGTTGAGACCGTCGGTGTTCGTACCGGGACGCACACCACCGGCCGCGCGCAACGCGTCGGCGACCCGCGAACCGGCCGGCAGGCGGTGGATCCCAGGCTCACGAACCTTGCCGCTGACATCCACGACGATCTCGACCCCGGCCGTCCCCACGGCGTTCGGCGCACCGGCGGAGACGGTCGGCTCCGCCTGCTCGCCGCGGTGCTGCCCCTCCTCGTACGGAGCCGCCGCTCGCACCACCTCGGGCGCTCGTACGGACTCGGTCCGGCCCGCCCAGAAGTGCTGCACGGCGAAGACCGCGGCGAGCACGAGCAACACGGAGAGCGCGAGCACGCTCCGCCGCTCCAGACCACACCTCGTCTGCACCCACACCGGCATCCGCTCCCGCAGAGCGAGCCCGGCCCACGCCCGCCGCCGCCCCACGGCGCCGAGCCCCACCTCAAGGCCGGCCTCACCGGTCCTGACTGCCTCAGCCGACCCGCCGGCATCCGACGCAGCCGGGCTCGCACCCGCACTCCCGTCGAGACCGTCCACAGCCCGCGCTTCCCCGCCCGGCGGACTCTTCCCCGACTCCCGCCACTCCCCCGCGCGTTCGGCGAACAGAGCCTCGGCCCGCCGCCGGAGTTCGTCCGCGGAGGCGTGCCGGTGCCGGGCACGGCCGCCGCGGGCGGGTGCCCGGCGGTGACGGGTGCGTCCGTCGGAGGAGGGGCCGCGTCCGGGGCCACTGGTGGGATTCGCTGTGCGTGAGCGTGATCGAAGTGCCATGCGCCGAGGATCGGTCACATCGGCTCTGCCGCGATGATCTTGGTCAATTCCCGGGGACAACCGCCCGGTTGTGGATAACTCCGTCACTCACACGAGTGACAACGCTTCGGTGGCCGGCACATCTCTCCACACCGCGTCCCGAGACGCCCGACTCGCCGACCTCAACGCGGCGAGACCACAACCCCCAACAACCCAGGCCCCGTATGCGCCCCGATCACCGCACCGACCTCGCTCACATGCAGATCGGCCAGGCCCGGCACCCGCACCCGCAGGCGGTCCGCCAAGGCCGACGCCCGCTCGGGGGCGGCGAGATGGTGCACGGCGATGTCGACCTGGGCGCTGCCGGCCCGGTCCGCCACGATCTCCTCGAGGCGGGCGATGGCCTTCGACGCCGTCCGCACCTTCTCCAAGGGCTCGATCCGGCCGCCCTGGAGCTGCAGCAGCGGCTTCACCGCGAGCGCGGAACCGAAGAGTGCCTGTGCGGCGCCGATCCGACCACCGCGACGCAGATAGTCGAGGGTGTCGACGTAGAAGTAGGCGGAGGTCCCCGCGGCCCGTTTCTCCGCGGCCGTGACGGCCTCGTCCACCGTGCCGCCCGTCTCCGCGACCTGGGCCGCGGCGAGCGCGCAGAACCCGAGGGCCATGGCGACCATTCCGGTGTCCACCACCCGTACCGGAATCGGAGCCTCGCGCGCCGCCACGACCGCCGCGTCGTGCGTGCCGGAGAGTTCGGCGGACAGGTGCAGGGAGACGATGCCGGTGGCGCCGGACTCGGCGACCTTGCGGTAGGTCTCCGCGAACACCTGCGGGCTCGGGCGCGAGGTGGTGACGGAGCGCCGCTTCTGCAGCGCCTGGGCCAGGGAACGGGTCGAGATCTCGGTGCCCTCTTCGAGCGCCCGGTCGCCGAGAACCACGGTCAGCGGCACCGCGGTGATGCCGTGACGCTCCATCGTCCGCGGCGGCAGGTAGGCCGTTGAATCGGTGACGATCGCGACATGGCGGGACATGAGCTGGAGGTTACCTGGCGTAGCGCCCTGGCGGCAGCCCGGCCCCTCTCACCTGGGTTCCCGTGTCCGGATCAAGTCGTGGTCTCGGGGCGGGTCTTCTTCTGCCAGGGATACGTGGGGCGCGCACTGGGCGGGGTGATGGCCGGCCGCGCGGGCTCGTCGGCGGTGCGTTCCTGATGCGTCTGGGGCCAGGTCTGCTGGGGCGTGCCGTCGGCGTCGGCAGCGGCCGGGGCCTCCGGCCACGGGGGCGGCGGTGTGGCGGAACCGGAGCTGGGTTCCGCTGTCGTCCAGTGCCGCAGGGCACCGGCCTCGACGTCGATCTGCGTGCTCAGCGAGTCCAGGTCGTCGTCGGCGAAGCGGCGGGCCCGGTCGCGGGCCGCCCAGCGCAGCGAGTCCGCCGACTGGGTGATCCGCTCGGTGCGCTCGCGCAGAGCGGGCATCCGCTCGCCGAGCGTCGACTTGTCGGGCTCGGACTCCAGGCGCCTGAGCTCGGCGTCCAGTTCGTGTCCGTGCGCGCTGAGCCGCTCGAAGAGGCCGAGGGACTCCTTCAGGGACTGGTCCTCGGCCACGCCCGCGTGCAGCGCGTCCTGGGTGGCGCGCATCGACGTGCGCAGCTTCAGCCGCAGTTGGGCGAGCTCGCCCGCCGGGCCGAACTGGGCGAAGGACTTGGCGCGCAGTGTGTGATCCTCGACCGTACGGCGGGCCTGCGTGATGGTGCGGTCCACTCCGCGCTTGGCGGCACCGACCACCTTCACCGTGGCGTAGGCACCGAGCACCACAAAGAGCACGAAAAGCAGGGCGACTACTGCGATCACTGCTTCCACCAGCTCCTCCTCCGACCATCGGCACGCTCCGCGCCGCTCTCAACGGTAAACGCTACGGGCAGGCCCGGAGTTCCAGAAAAACCCCGAACCTGCCCGTAGGGGACTACCCCGAGTAGCCGCCGGATGCCGCCGTACCTACGCCGGAACGATGTTCACCAGCTTCGGAGCCCGCACGATCACCTTGCGGATGCCCGCGCCGTCCAGCGCCGCCACGACCTTCTCGTCGGCCAGCGCGACCTTCTCCAGCTCGTCGTCGGAGATGGACGGGGAGACCTCCAGCCGCGCCTTGACCTTGCCCTTGATCTGCACGACGCAGGTCACACTCTCGTCCACGACGTACGCCGGGTCGGCGACCGGGAAGTCCTGGTGGACGACCGAGTCGGTGTGCCCCAGCCTGCGCCACAGCTCCTCGGCGATGTGCGGGGCCAGCGGCGCGACCAGCAGCACCAGCGGCTCGGCGACGGAGCGCGGCACGGCGCCGCCCGCCTTGGTCAGGTGGTTGTTCAGCTCGGTGACCTTGGCGATGGCGGTGTTGAACCGCATGCCCTCCAGGTCCTGGCGCACCCCTTCGATCGCCTTGTGCAGAGCGCGCAGCGTGTCCACGTCGGGCTCGGTGTCAGCCACCGACAGGGAGCCGGTCGTCTCGTCCACGACATTGCGCCACAGCCGCTGCAGCAGCCGGAACTGGCCCACCACCGCGCGCGTGTCCCACGGCCGGGACACGTCCAGCGGGCCCATCGCCATCTCGTACAGGCGCAGGGTGTCCGCGCCGTACTCCTCGCAGATCTCGTCCGGAGTGACCGCGTTCTTCAGGGACTTGCCCATCTTGCCCAGCAGCCGGGAGACCTTCTCGCCCTGGTAGTAGTACGCGCCGTCGCGCTCCTCCACCTCAGCGGCGGGCACCGCGATGCCACGACTGTCGCGGTAGACAAAGGCCTGGATCATGCCCTGGTTGTACAGCTTGTGGAACGGCTCGGCCGAGGAGACGTGCCCCAGGTCGTGCAGGACCTTGGACCAGAAGCGCGCGTACAGCAGGTGCAGCACGGCGTGCTCCGCGCCGCCGACGTACAGGTCGACGCCGCCGTGCGGCTGGCCCTCGCGGGGGCCCATCCAGTACTGCTCGATCTCCGGGTCGACCAGCTTCTGGTCGTTGTGCGGGTCCAGGTAGCGCAGCTCGTACCAGCAGGAACCGGCCCAGTTGGGCATGGTGTTGGTCTCGCGGCGGTACGGACGGGGGCCGCGTCCGTCACCCAGGTCCAGGGTGACGTTGACCCAGTCCTCGTTGCGCGACAGGGGGGTCTCGGGCTCGGTGTCGGCGTCGTCCGCGTCGAAGGTGCGCGGCGAGTAGTCCTCGACCTCCGGCAGCTCCAGCGGCAGCATCGACTCGGGCAGGGAGTGGGCGATGCCGTCCTCGTCGTAGACGATCGGGAAGGGCTCGCCCCAGTAGCGCTGCCGGCTGAACAGCCAGTCACGCAGCCGGAAGTTGACGGTGCCCTCGCCGACGCCCTTCGACTCCAGCCACTCGATGATGCGCGCCTTGGCGTCGGCGACGCCCAGGCCGTCCAGCGAGACCTCGTCGTTGGCGGAGTTGATGATCTTCGCGTCGTACGAGGCGAAGGCGTCCTCCCACGTCGAGGTGTCGGTGCCGCGGCCGTCGGTCGGCTCGACGATGCAGTGGATCGGCAGCTCGAAGGCGCGCGCGAACTCGAAGTCGCGCTGGTCGCCCGCCGGGACGGCCATGATCGCGCCGGTGCCGTAGCCCATCAGCACGTAGTCGGCGATGAAGACCGGGACCTGATCGCCGTTGACCGGGTTGGTCGCGTACGCGCCGATGAAGACGCCGGTCTTGTCCTTGGCCTCGGCCTGCCGCTCGACGTCCGACTTGGAGGCGGCCTGGGCGCGGTACGCGGCGACGGCCTCGGCCGGGGTCGCGTGACCGCCGGTCCACACCTCGTGCGTGCCCTCGGGCCAGGCGGCCGGCGTGAACTTCTCGACCAGCGGGTGCTCGGGCGCCAGCACCATGTAGGTCGCGCCGAACAGGGTGTCCGGGCGCGTGGTGAAGACCGTGATGCGCTCGCCGTCGATCGGGAAGTCGACGCGGGCGCCTTCGGAGCGGCCGATCCAGTTGCGCTGCTGCAGCTTGATGGCCTCGGGCCAGTCCAGCGCGTCCAGGTCGTCCAGGAGCCGGTCGGCGTAGGCGGTGATGCGCATGTTCCACTGGCGCAGCTTGGCCTTGAAGACGGGGAAGTTGCCGCGCTCCGAGCGGCCGTCGGCGGTGACCTCCTCGTTGGCCAGCACGGTGCCCAGCCCAGGGCACCAGTTGACGGGCGCGTCGGAGGCGTACGCCAGGCGGAACTCGCTCAGCACGTCGGCGCGCTCGATGTCACTCAGCTCGTGCCACGCGCGCGTGTGCCCCGGTACGGCGCGCTCACCGGTCTCGAACTGGGCGATCAGCTCGGAGATGGGGCGGGCCCTGTCGGCCGCGTCGTCGTACCAGGAGTTGAAGATCTGCAGGAAGATCCACTGGGTCCACTTGTAGTAGTCCGGGTCGATCGTGGCGAACGACCGGCGGTTGTCGTGGCCCAGGCCCAGCCGGCGCAGCTGGACCTTCATGTTCTCGATGTTGGCCTCGGTGGACACGCGCGGGTGCGTGCCGGTCTGCACGGCGTACTGCTCGGCGGGCAGGCCGAAGGCGTCGAAGCCCAGGGTGTGCAGGACGTTGTGGCCGGTCATCCGATGGAAGCGGGCGAAGACGTCGGTGGCGATGTAGCCCAGGGGATGGCCGACGTGCAGGCCCGCACCGGACGGATACGGGAACATGTCCATGAGAAACTTCTTGGGCCTGGCCGCCAGGTCCGGGTCGTCCGCCAGGTCACCGCTCGGGTTCGGCGCCGCGTAGGTGCCCTCGGCGTCCCAGAAGTCCTGCCAGCGTGCCTCGATGTCGGCCGCCATGGCGGCCGTGTAGCGGTGCGGCGCCGTTTCCGCCGACATGGCAGCGGTGGCAGCGGGGTTCGTCTCGCTCATGGTCCTCAAAGCTCCATCGATCGTCTCTGCCAGCGGCTGTGATCCGAGAAACGAAAAATCCCCTCGCACAGGAGGGGACGCCGCGCCGATTCCGACCATCCGATTCGCCCGGTGGTCGGGACTGATCAGCGCGGCTCGCTAAGCAGAAGGCGTACGGCACGCATGGCGTTAGGGTACCGCAGCCGTTGAGCACGATGCGACGCGCTTACGTATGCCTCATTGGCACCGGGTGCCGCCCCTCACAGATTCCGTCCAGCCCACCGATCACACCCGGCATCAACCGAACCGACGTCAAAGGTTACTTCGCGTAACAGCCACTAACGGGACATCGCAACGACCACATTGTCGTTTGATAACAACGCAATAACTCAAACCTCGTACCCATCGGTATGGAGCCACTTAGAGTGCGGCAGCGGGACCGCTTTCCCGAAACTGCTCGGAGTTGCCCCCATGAACCCTCGTCGTAGTAACAGCTCACTCCCCAAGCCGGGCCGGTCGGCCTATGGGGCTGCGTCGGCTGCCTTCCTGCTCTTCCTACCCGTATTCGTGCTGGTCGGAGGTGACAGGGTCCGGGACTTCCTGAATTTCGGCGCGGGCGTCCTGTGCCTCGTCTCGCTCAGCTGCTCGGTGATCTGGGGCCTGGTCGCCCAGGACCGGGTGTTCCTGAACACGCGCCAACGGATCATCGGACAGGCGGTGCACCGGACGACCGCGGTCGCCTCGATCGCGTTCCTGCTGTTGCACATCACCACCAAGATCGCACTCGACCACACAAGTCTGATCTCGGCGCTGATCCCCTTCTCGCTCGGCGTCACCGGAAGCTCCGGCCTGATCGGCCTCGGCTCCCTCGCAGGCCTGCTCATGATCTTCGTCGGCATCACCGGCGCCATGCGCAGCGCATTCGCCTCTCCCGCCCCGGTGGCGGCCCGCTGGCGTGCCATGCACATGCTGGCCTACCCGGCCTGGTGCGCGGCACTCATCCACGGCCTCTACGCGGGTCGCACGGCGAAACCGATCTTCGTCATCCTGTACGGCCTCTCCCTGCTCGGCGTCACCGCGGCGCTCGCCCTGCGCGCGGCTCCGCGCCCGGTCAAGCGCAGGGTCGCCGACAAGATCACCGCGGTCCTGGGGGCCGGCGAGGAGCGGCCGGGCCGCGAGGAGCTCGACGCGAGCCGGGCCAGGATGGCGGAGGGCGGCGCGCTGCCCGGCTACGAGAACCAGCGCGGGACCCGCTCCCGGCCCAGCCCGTCTCCCTCGTACGACGCCCCCCTGGGCGGCCCCGCGTCCCCGGAGCCCGCCAACGGCTTCGCGGCCGCCTACCGGGCCGTGTCGACGCCGCGCCAGCGGCAGCCCTACGCCGACCAGACCGCGCGCATGGACCTGCCGATGGACATGCAGGCCACGGAGGCGATCCCGCGCGTCGACAACGGCGGCAGCACGTCGGGCAGCTGGCCGATCCCGTCACCGCCGCCGGTCGGCGAGGCGCCCCCGTCGGCCTACGACCCGCTCCAGGACACCGGATACAACATCCCCGCCTATGGCGGGAATCCGGGTGCGGGCCAGTACGGCACGAGTGACGTGTACGACACCGGTGAGTCGAACACCTACTACGGCACGTACAACCCGAACGACACGTACAACAGCGGTCCCGCCACTGAAACACTGCCCGGTGCTTCGTACGACTTCGACGCACCGGGTTCGGGCGAACCTTGGAACACGCCTTCCGGAGGCTTTAAGTGAACGAGGCCCTGCCCGACGTCCCAGAAGTCCGCGTGGTCGGTCTTCCCCAGCTCACGTCGGGCTTCGACCTTGTGGAAAGGCTCGATCTGCCCATGCACCTGAAGGTGCACGGGCCGCTCGAACCCATGGGTGGAGAGCAGCTCGCGAAGCTCTCGGAGGCCATCAACCTGAAGGGCCGCGGCGGCGCGGGCTTCCCCTTCCACAAGAAGCTGCGCTCGGTCGCCGAATCGGCGATCAAGCGCGGCGTACGGCCGGTCGTCGTCGTCAACGGCAGCGAGGACGAGCCGGCCTGTCGCAAGGACACGGTGCTCATCAACCGTGCCCCGCACCTCATCCTGGACGGCGCGCTGCTGGTCGCGGAGGCGCTGGGTGCCCGCACGCTCGTGGTGGGGGTCACCCGTGAGTCCACGCAACGCTCCATGGAGGCCGCGCTCGCCGAGCGCGGCCTCAGCAACGGCCGCCGATCGGCGCTGCGCGCGCGCGTGCAGCGCAATCCCGTCCGCATGGTCACCGGCGCGGCGGCGTCGCTGATCCGCTCCATCGACGGCGGCCCCGCGATCCCGCCCGGCCGCAAGGTCAGCGCCTCGCAGACCGGTGTGGGCGGAGCGCCCACCCTGCTGTCGAACGCGGAGACCTTCGCCCAACTCGCGATCGCCGCCCGCATCGGCCCGGAGCGCTACGGCAACACCGGCCTGTACGACGAGCCGGGCACCGTCATGCTCACGGTCTCCGGCGCGGTCGCCCGCCCCATGGTCATCGAGGTCCCCACGGGCGTGCCGCTGCGCTACGTCCTCCAGCTCGCCGGAGCCCCACCGGTTCCGCAGGGCGTGCTGACCGGCGGCTACCACGGCAAGTGGATCGACGCGGCGACGGTCAACGAGGCGATCGTCTCCCGCAACTCCCTGGACGCGGTGGGCGGTTCGCTCGGTGCCGGAGCGATCCTGCCGATCAGTCAGGAGACCTGTCCGCTGGGCGAGTCACTGCGCGTGGCGCAGTGGCTGGCCGAGGAGAGCGCGGGACAGTGCGGTCCCTGCTACCTCGGCCTGCCGGCCGCCGCGCGCGGCATGGAGGACATCATCAACGGCGGCGGCCCGGCCGCCCTCGAGGCCCTCAAGCAGGTCGCCAAGAACGTGAAACGGCGCGGGGCGTGTTCGCACCCCGACGGGTCCGCGATGTTCCTGGAGTCGACGATCAAGGCGTTCACGGACGACCTGGCCGCGCACGTCCTCGGGAACGGCTGCGGAAGGCCCGTGGAGGGCGTTCTGCCGCTCTTCGAGGGCGGCCAGACGCCCACGGGCATTCCCGGCGGCAGCGAGTCCGAGGAGAACGGCCCCAGCCGCCAGAAGATCTACGTCGACTGGACGCTGTGCCGGGGCCACGGCCTGTGCGCCGACATCCTCCCGGAGGTCTTCGAGCTGGGCGCCGACGGGTTCCCGACCGTCGCGCAGGCCCAGGTGCCGCGCTACGCGGAGGCGAAGGCACTGCGCGCGGTGCGGCGCTGCCCGGCACTGGCCCTGCGCCTCGAGGAGGACACCCGCTCGCAGGGCGCAACCCGCAACAACCTCCCGGTCCTCTCCCAGGGCCGCGGCCGCCGCGCCCTGGGCCGCTGAACACACTCCGGCGGGCTGCCCTTCGGGGCGGCCCGCCGTTCGCCTGTCATCGACTGCCATCGGCGGACACACACCCACACACGTCGAAGGCGGGTCATCCTCACGGATCACCCGCCTTCGATTGCTGTGGAGCTAAGGAGAATTGAACTCCTGACCTCCTGCATGCCATGCAGGCGCTCTACCAACTGAGCTATAGCCCCTCGCAGCCACGCGGCGAAGCCGCATATTGACCGCTTCGCCAGGCTTCCCTGGCGGCGACGCCAACTTTACCGGCCGACCGCGTGGAGCACCAAATCGTTTCCGTTCTGTCCGGATACGGGAGTTGATGTCGGCTCACGCGGTGACGGCTGACGCGATGTCGGCTCACGCGATGTCGGCTCACGCGGTGACGAACGAGTAGAACCGTTTGAGCGTGCAGTGCTCTTCGAGGAGCCGCCCGTAGATCGGCTCGCCCTCCAGTTCGCGGTACGTCTCGATCGGATCGCCTTTTATGATCAGCGCCCGCGCGCACTCCTCGCACCAGTACTGGTACTCGGGGTTGACGGGCTCCATGTCACGGACGATGGGCGTACCGCTGCCGCACCAGTCGCACTTTCGCCTGTGTGCACCCATCGATCAGCTCCAGCTGTGGCCGCAGGCCGTGCACACGTAGGAAATCCCTCCGTTGTCCCCCAGAACCTGCGCGACATGGACGGAACCACAGGAAGGGCAGCTGAGGCGGGTGACCGTGTCCCGTGTCGATGCTGCTTCGCGGAGGTGGCCGACCTCCACGAGGATGCTCGCAGGCATCACTACTCCCTCCCGTCGGGCCGCGCCCCCTTCCGGCCGTTTGATTCTGCCACGGCCGGACCAATACGGTCAGCGACGCCTCAGTACCAGTCCGGACACGGCACCCACCGCGGCGGTCCCGGCCAGCGCGAACATGCACGCCAACAGCGCCTCCGCAGAGGTATACGCCTCCGAGCCCCCAAGTGACTCAAGCCGGTTCAAGAACAGTGTGCCGAACACCGCGACGCCGGTCAGCTGGCCGAGTTGGGTGACCGTGACCAGCAGACCGCTGGCGTCCGCCGCGTTCTCGGCCGGCACCGTGGCCAGCGCCCGTGTGAGGGTCGGGCCGAAGGCGAGCGCCAGCCCGACGCCCACACCGGCGTACGCGACGTACAGCGGCGCACCGCCCTCGTCGCCGCCCTTCAGGACCAGGCCCACCCCCGCGACCGCCAGCGCGGTGATCACGAACCCGGCCGGGGTCAGGGCACGCTGCCAGGCGGCGGGCCAGTTGCGCCAGGTGAGGCCGACCAGGCCGAAGACGACCGCGGTCGGCGCGAAGGTGAGACCGGCCCGCAGCGCGCTGTAACCGAGGCCTCCCTGGACGTGCAGGGTGAGCGCGAACAGGAAGCCGCCATTGACGGCCATCACCGCCAGGATCCGGAAGACGGCGAGGCCCATTCCCGGATGACGCAGCACCCGGGGCGCGATCAGCGGGGCACCAGCACGCCGGGCCAGCCGGGACTCGTACCACCAGAACAGACCGAACACGATCGCGGACGTGGCCAGCGACAGCCAGGACCACAGCGGCCAGTCCTCCTCCTGCCCGAGCACCAGCGGCACCGTGAACAGCGACACCGCCGCGCCGAGCAGCACCAGTCCGGGCAGATCGAGGCCGCGTGCCCGCCCAGGTGCCGCGGCGCCGTCCCCAGGCAGCAGTACGCGGCTGCCGAGGGCCAGCAGGACGAGGCCCACCGGCACGTTGACCAGGAACACCGGCCGCCAGCCGGTGCCGAACAGGTCGGCGCTGACCAGGACTCCGCCGACGACCTGTCCGGCGGCGGCGCCGGCGGCGAGGACCGCCGAGTAGGCGCCGAGCGCCTTCATCCTGGCCTCGCCGGTGAAGTTGCGCTGGATCAGGCTGAGCACCTGAGGGATCATCACCGCCGAGCCGGCGCCCTGGACCAGCCGGAACACGATCAGCTCGGCGGAGCCCTGCGCCAGACCGCAGGCGAGCGAGGCCACCGTGAACAGGGCGAGCCCGGCGAGGTGGACCCGGCCGTGGCCGAACCGGTCGCCGAGCCGAGCGCCGGTGATCAGCAGCACGGAGTAGGTGATGGCGTACCCGGCGATCACCAGCTGCAGGTCCCCGCCGGACGCGTGGAGGTCGGTGGCGATGGTGGGCGCCGCCACGTTCACGATGAACACGTCGAGCAACGCCATGAACTGGGCGGCGAGGACGAGAGCGAGCAGCGGCCGGGCCCGATTGTCAGTGGCGGCCGCTTTACTGATGGCAGGACTTGGAACGGGTGCGGGACCCGGCCCGGTCCGGGGCGTCGTCGTCATGCCACCGAGCCTGGCGCCGCTCCGGTACGGGTGCCGAGTGCCCGCTGATGCTGGTATTGCCAGCACCTGGCAGGGGGCAGGTCCGGCGTCGACGATGGGGGACGTGACGATGGGGACGACACAGCGCCGCAGGCCCGAGCTGGCCGCTTTCCTGCGCACGCGGCGGGCCCGGGTGACACCGGCGGACGTGGGCATGCCGCCGGGCTTCCGGCGCCGCACCCCGGGGCTGCGCCGCGAGGAGGTCGCCCAGCTCTCGGGCGTGGGTGTGACCTGGTACACGTGGCTGGAGCAGGGCCGACCGATCAACGCCTCGGCGCAGGTGCTGGAAGCCGTGGCCCGCACCCTGCGCCTCGACCCGCCGGAGCGGGAGCATCTCTACCACCTCGCCGAAGTGCCCTACGAGCACGTGCCGGAAGCCCTGGCGCAGACCGTGGGGCCGGAAGTCCTGGGCATCATCGAGGCCCTCGCACCACGCCCCGCGGTGGTCTACAACTCGCGGTACGACATCCTCGCCGCCAACTCCGTCTACCGCGACCTGTTCCTCTCCGGGCCGATGCCGGCCGAGCGCCCGCCCAACGCCTTGTGGGCCCTGTTCACAGTGCCGGATGACGACTGTCCGTTGATGTTCCGGGACACGGAGCTGCCGGTGATGGTCGCGACCCTGCGCGCCGCCTACGGGCTGCATGCCGGTGAGCCGGTCTGGGAGGACTTCATACGCAGGCTGTCGGCAACGAGCCCACTGTTCGCTCGGTTGTGGGAGAGCGGCGACGTGGCGGAGCCCGGGCGACGGGTGAAGACGTTCCGGCACGCGCGGACGGGCGAGCTGCGGATGACATCGGTGTCGCTGTCGATCAACGGGATGCCGGAGTGCCGGATCGTCGTCTACACACCGGACGACGAGGAGACGGCCCGGCGCACGGCGCTTTTGAGGAGGGCATAAAGAAATCCCGCCCCAACGGGACGGGATCTTCACCAAGCGATGAAAGACAACTCACGATCTTTGACAACTCAAGAGTGCGACTTGAGACTGCCGATCTGTGGAGCTAAGGAGAATTGAACTCCTGACCTCCTGCATGCCATGCAGGCGCTCTACCAACTGAGCTATAGCCCCTTGCGTTCTTCCCGCTCGGCGGGCGAACAAGAAGAACTTTAGCCTGCGACCTGCCGGAAAGTGAAATCCGGGTCGCGGGCCGGGTGCGCCGCTCAGTCGTCGTCGCCGAGCACCGGCTCCGGGAGGGTGCCGGCGTTGTGCTCGAGGAGGCGCCAGCCGCGGGCCCCCTCGCCGAGGACGGACCAGCAGCAGTTGGAGAGTCCGCCGAGGCTCTCCCAGTGGTGCGCCTCCAGGCCGAGGAGGCGTCCGATGGTCGTCCGGATCGTGCCGCCATGGCTGACGACGACGAGCGTGCCGTCGTCGGGGAGCTTCTCGGCGTGCCGCAGCACCACGGGGGCGGCGCGGTCGGCGACCTCGGTCTCCAGTTCGCCGCCGCCGCGGCGCACCGGCTCGCCGCGCTTCCACGCCGCGTACTCCTCGCCGTGCCGGGCGATGATCTCCTCGTGCGTCAACCCCTGCCAGACACCCGCGTAGGTCTCCCGCAGTCCCTCGTCGTGGGTCACCTCCAGGCCGGTGAGCTCGGTGAGCTCGGCGGCCGTGTCGGCGGCCCGCTGAAGGTCGGAGGCGACGATCGCGTCAGGGCTCAGGGAGGCCAGCAGCCGGGCCGCGCGCCGGGCCTGGGAGACGCCGGTCTCGGTGAGGGCGACGTCCGTGGTGCCCTGGAAGCGGCGCTCCACGTTCCATGCGGTCTGGCCGTGCCGCCAGAGGATGACACGGCGGCCGCGGCCCGGCTTCCGGCCGGCTCCCGCGGGGGCGCTCACCGTGCGTCCCCGAACTCGGCGGCGTCCTCCTCGGCGCGCAGCTTGGCGTGCTCCTGGGCCTTGCCGCGGGTCGCCTTGGCGTCGGCGGGCAGGTCGAGCTCGGGGCAGTCCTTCCACAGCCGTTCCAGGGCGTAGAAGACGCGCTCCTCGCTGTGCTGGACGTGGACGACGATGTCCACGTAGTCGAGCAGGACCCAGCGGGCCTCGCGGTCGCCCTCGCGGCGCACCGGCTTGGCGCCGAGCTCCTTCGAGAGCCGCTCCTCGATCTCGTCGACGATCGACTTGACCTGGCGGTCGTTGGGGGCGGAGGCCAGCAGGAAGGCGTCGGTGATCGACAGGACGTCACTGACGTCGTAGGCGATGACGTCGTGCGCCAGCTTGTCGGCGGCCGCCTGAGCGGCGGTGTGGATGAGCTCGAGAGAGCGGTCAGTCGCGGTCACTGCAAGGCTTTCGGTCGGCGGACACTTGACACCAAGGGTCTCACGGACCGCCGAGGCCGCCCCACGCGATCAGTGGATCACGTGGGGTGGCCCTCGAGGGCTCGGTCAGGAGGAGGCCGGCTCGTAGTCCTGGCCGAGGACCACGGCCACGTTCGCGCTCCCCGACACCTTGCCCTTGGTGACGGAGCCGGCGTCCAGGCCCAGGGTCTTGGCGACCTCGGTGGCGTTCTCCTTGTCGGCGGCGTCGGCGTACACGACCTTGGACGTGGCCCGGGTCCCGGAGGCCGTGCCGCCTTCCAGGAAGCTGAAGCCGCCGTTGAGAAGGACGACGCGGGCCTTCTCGGTGTTGTCCTTGACGCCGGTGGCGTTCTGGACGGAGACGCTGACCGCGGCGTCCTTGTCGGGGCTCTTCGCGGTACCGCCGAGCACGTCCTTGACGACGCTGTCGCTCGCCTCGGCACTCAGGGTGCCGTCGGTCTGCACGGGCAGCAGCGCGGTCTTGAAGTCGCCGCCCTTGGCACGGTCGGCGAGCTTGGCGAGGAAGGTGCCGAGGTCCTTGTCCGTGAGCGAGGGGTCGAGGATCTGCGCCAGCGTCTGCACGGTGGTCGTCGCGGCCGTGGGGTCGGAGGACAGCTTGCGCAGCACACCCTGCATGACCTGGCCGAACCGCTCCAGCTGGGCGTCCTGGGCCTCGCCGGAGGCACGGTAGGTGGCGTAAGCGACGGCCGTCTTGCCGCTGAGCGTCTGGGCCTTCCCCTTTTTCACCAGGGGTGCCTGGCCCTTCTTGGCTTCCGGGTCGGGCACGTCGGCGTTGGTGTCGACCTCGATGTTGCCGACGAGGTCGACCAGGTTCTGCAGGTAGGGGGTGTCGAGGCGCCAGGTGCCCTCGATGTCGGTGCCGAGGACGCCGTCGAGGGAGTCGCGGGTACCGGAGGAGCCGTCGTCCTCGACCGACTTGGCGAGGGTGGTCGTGGTGCCGTCGTCGTCCGTCAGCACGAGGGAGTTGGGCAGCAGGACGGTGGTGCCCTGCTTGGTGGTGGTGTTGTCGACGAGCAGTGCCGTGGACGTGCCACCCTCCGCGGTGTTGTGCAGGTGGACGACGATCACGTCGCGGTTCTGGGCTCCGACGGCGGTGGCCGTGCCGGTCTTCTCGTCCGGGGACGAGGACAGTCCGGGCAGCTTCCCGGCGTACCAGAGGTAGCCGACACCACCGACCGCGACGAGTGCCAGGACCACCACGAGGGAGACGAGGCGGCTGCGGGCGCGGCGCTTGGCTTCCTCGCGGCGTTCGGTGCGGTTCTCGGTGAAGTTCAGCCAGTCGATGACGTCTTCGGAGTCGCTGTCCGGCTCCTCGACGAAGGCGAACTGCTCGGTGTGGAACCCCCGTTCGCCATCGGGCCGGTGGTCCTCGTCGGCGCCGGCGCGGTGGCGTTGCCCAGAGGTGTCCGCTTCCGCGGCCGGGCCGGCCTGCTGCGGGATGTAGGCGGTCTGCTCGGCGACGCGGGGTTGATGACCGCTCGTCGCGGCATGGCCGTAGGGGTCGTACGACGGCGTCGGCCCGCCCTGCTGGGCACCGGTGCCGTAGGGGTCGTAGGGCGGCGGTACGGGTGCCTGCCGGCCGGTGTCGTACGGGTCGTACGCGGGGGCCGGCTGCTGTCCGCCCGAGGCGTACGGGTCGTAGCCGTAGCCCTGCTGCGCGTACGGGTCGTACGGCTGCTGGGGGGCCTGCTGCTGTTGCTGCGGCGGGACCGGCCGGTACATCGGCCTGCCGTACTCGTCGTAGCCGACGAGTTCGTACTGGTCGTCGCGATTGCCGCCGTATCCCGCGTCGTATCGGTCGTTCACCGGTGCCCCTCTCGGCTCACTCGCCGCGGTACAGCTCGCGCTTGTCGATGTAACGCACGACTCCGTCCGGCACCAGGTACCAGACGGGGTCGCCCTTGGCGACTCTCGCCCGGCAGTCGGTGGAGGAGATGGCGAGGGCGGGGACCTCGACGAGCGAGACGCCGCCCTCCGGGAGGCCGGAGTCGGACAGGACGTGGCCCGGCCGGGTGACCCCGACGAAGTGCGCGAGGGAGAACAGCTCTTCCGCGTCCCGCCAGGTCAGGATCTGGCCGAGGGCGTCGGCGCCGGTGATGAAGAAGAGGTCGGTGTCGGGGTTGAGCGCGCGCAGGTCGCGCAGGGTGTCCGCGGTGTAGGTGGCGCCGCCGCGGTCGATGTCGATGCGGCTGACCGAGAACTGGGGGTTCTCGGCGGTCGCGATGACCGTCATCAGGTAGCGGTCCTCTGCCGGGGAGACCTTGCGGTGGCTCTTCTGCCACGGCTGGCCGGTCGGGACGAACACCACCTCGTCCAGGTGGAACTGCGCGGCGACCTCGCTGGCCGCCACGAGGTGACCGTGGTGGATCGGGTCGAAGGTTCCGCCCATGACGCCGAGACGGCGTTTGCCGGAGCCCGACGGTCCGTTGCCGAGGGCGCTCGACGGACGGTTGTCGGCACCGTTCGCCGGGCGGTCTTCCGTGCCGTTCGGCGTGTCGTTCGCCGGACCGGTAGGCATGTCCTGCTCTCCCATGCGTGCAGACCCTACCGGCCCGGCCTGAGGACACCGGTCGGGGGATGCCCGGAATGCCCGGCTATGGGCACCGGGTGCCTCAGCGGTCGCGGTTGAAACGGGTGGTGATCCACAGCAGAAGCATCAGGATGAGGAAGGCGGCGCCGCCGGTCACCAGCGGGTCGAGGCTCTCGTGGTTGCCGCCGTGCTCCTCGCCCTCGGCGGCGAGGGTGACCAACTGGGCAGCGGTGCTGTGGAAGCTCATCTTCGGCAGGACCTATCCGGTGGGCGGGATAAAGACGTCGGCTCATGGTAAGCGGGCGGTCCGACGCCGATCACGCCGACTCCGCCTTTGGGAACCTTGGCCCCGGCTCAGTCGTCTTTCCGCTTGTACCCCCGCAGCAGGAACCACGCGGTCAGCACACAGCCCAGCACCATCACGACCAGTACGACCCGGAGCAGATTCCCGGCGCCCTGCTGCTCGGCGGCGCGCGCGGCCTCGGCGAGCCAGGCGGCCCGGGGGTTGTGCTCCATGGCGCGGAACTCCTTCTCGCTGTAGTGCCCGTCCACGGTAACTCCGCCTAGGCTGGGCTTCGCTTCGGGGGCGCAAAGGACCGCACAAGGGTCCGCAAAGGGCCACTCACACGCACATGGGGGAAGACATGTCCGACGGCCACCAGCAGAACGGGCACGAGAACGTGCCGAGCAGGCAGCGCAGGCGCTTCCCTGGGATCTCCTCGCGTGCGTACGAGCACCCGGCCGACCGCTCCGCCCTGGTGGCGCTGCGCAAGCTGAGCGGCTTCGACACGGTCTTCAAGGCGCTCAGCGGTCTGCTCCCCGAGCGCAGCCTCAGGCTGTTGTTCCTCTCCGACTCGGTGCGGGTCTCCGACCAGCAGTTCGCGCACCTCAACGACATGCTGCGGGACGCCTGTTACATCCTGGACCTGGAGAAGGTCCCGCCGATGTACGTCAACCAGGACCCACAGCCCAACGCGATGTGCATCGGCCTGGACGAGCCGATCATCGTCGTCACCACGGGCCTGGTCGAGCTGCTCGACGAGGAGGAGATGCGGGCGGTGATCGGGCACGAGGTGGGTCACGCCCTGTCCGGCCACTCGGTCTACCGCACCATCCTGCTGTTCCTGACCAGCCTCGCCCTCAAGGTGGCCTGGATCCCGCTCGGCAACCTGGCGATCATGACGATCGTCACCGCGCTGCGTGAGTGGTTCCGCAAGTCGGAGCTGTCCGCCGACCGAGCGGGCCTCCTGGTCGGCCAGGACCTGACGGCCTCGATGCGTGGACTGATGAAGCTGGCCGGCGGCAACCACCTGCACGAGATGAACGTGGACGCGTTCCTGAAGCAGGCCGAGGAGTACGAGGCCGGCGGCGACCTGCGCGACTCCGTGCTGAAGATCCTGAACGTGCTGCCGCGCTCCCACCCCTTCACCACCATCCGGGCCGCCGAGCTGAAGAAGTGGTCCGAGTCCCGGGACTACCAGCGGATCATGGACGGCCACTACCCGCGGCGCAGCGAGGACAAGGACACCTCGGTCTCGGACTCCTTCCGGGAGTCGGCGTCGCACTACGCCACACACGTCAAGACCTCCAAGGACCCGCTGATGAAGCTGGTCAGCGACCTCGCCGGCGGTGCGGGGGACCTGGGCGGCAGGGTGCGGCGCGGCTTCGGCGGCTTCGCGAGCTCGGCACCGCAGGACCAGCCGCCGACGGACAAGCCGGGCCCGGCGAACGGGAGCGGGACGGACACTCCCCCCAGGGACGACGACTGACCGCGGGTTCACCGCAGCCGACCGGACCGGGAGGCCGGCCGGCTGCTCACACCTTCGGCTGCGCGTTCGTCGCCAGCGACCCGCACAGCGCCGTGGCGCCGCCCGTCGCGTAGGGATCCGTGCCGGCCGGGCCGCCTTCCTTGGCGGTCTGGCCTGCGAGCAGCGGTCGCAGGTGGTCGGTGGAGTCCTCGGCGCAGGACAGGGGCCCGGCCTGGACGTAGGAGACGACGAGCTGGGCCGTGTGCAGGCGCAGGTCGTCCCTGTCGAAGCGGAAGTGCAGCTCGCGGCGGACGGTGAACAAGGACGCCTGGGCCTTGTCGCCGGAGCCGGTGGGCCGTAGCGCGTACACGAAGGTGTGGTCCGCGGTGACCTCGAGGGTGGACGAGTCGGTCTCGGCGGCCTGGAGCGTGCCCTGGACCCGGATCTTGGCATCGGCCAGCTCGGCGCCGGACGGGTCGAAGCGGACCAGCCATCCGGTCGGAGCGTGCCGTCCGTCGGCGGCCGGGCGGGCGAAACTCTCGTCGAACTGGTCAAGTTGGTCCGCGTCGAGCAGGACCCGTACGGGACGGACCTGCTCGCCGGTGAGGACCTCCGGGTAGAACGAGGACCGGACGATGTAGTCCTTGGCGGTGGTCAGCGCGGCGACCACCTGGCTGTCCGAGAAGTGCGCGGTGCGCCGGGAGGCGGGCAGCGGTATGCCCTCGGCACCGATGCGGTACTGGGCGGCGGGGCTGTGCGCGTACAGGTACTCGGGTTCGGCGTGCCCGGGCACCTTGCCCTCGGGGGCGAGCGGGATGACGGTCATCCGCAGGGGCTCGACGGGTTGCCGGGCGACGGGGGCCTGGTAGGGGTGCCGTACACCCATGTAGATGGCGGTGCCGAAGGCGACGGCGATCAGCAGGACCAGGATCAGCGCCTGCCGGGACAGGCCGCGGCGCAACGGGGGGCGCCGGCGTACGGCGGGGGCGTGGTCGGCGATGCGCTCCTGCGCGGAGAACTCCTGGAGGCGGGCAGCGCGGACGAACGACTCGTCGAAGACGACGGATCGGTACTCGTCCTCTCCACCTCCGGGGCCGCCCTCGGGTGTCCCCTCAGGTGGGTTTCCAGGCCCTCCCATATCTTCAGAGTAGGTCGCGGGGCCCTCGGGTAAACGCCCCGCTGCGGGACAACTTCTGACAGGTTCTCACCAGGACCGGCCAGGGGCTTCGGTCAGCGTCAGGGCGTGCGCGGGACCGCGGAGACGGCCGGCTGGGAGTAGTCGGCGGAGGCGGAGGGCGCCGCCGCGGTGCCCTGCTCCAGGCCGGTCGAGGCGGGCAGCGGAACCTGGTCCCCGCCGGAGGAGGCGCTGCGGTAGACCGCCGCGAAAGCCAGCGCGACCATGCCGATCCCCATCACGAGGGCGAGCATCCAGGCGACGGGGCGGTGCCAGCGGGCCGGTTTGCCGTACGTCCCGGGGGCGCCGTAGCGGCCTTCGAGGATGTCGGCGTCGTCCAGGTCGTCGAGTTCCGGATCATGGCCGAATCCGGTGGGGCCGTCGGGGCCGTACCCGTCCTCGTAGCGCTCGCCCCTGCCGAGTGCCGCCCGGCGGGCCTCGGCCTCGGAGGCCTCCGCTCTCGCCTGCGCGGCGGCAAGGAGGCGTTCGACGGCGGTCGGCTCGTGGACCACGGCCGCCCGGACGAAGGCCTCGTCGAAGACCACGGAGGCGAACTCTTCGTCCGACACCCCGCGGTCGTGGTCGTCGTCGGGCTCCCAGCCGTCAGGGAACGGCGTGCCCCCCACGTCCTCCGGCACGGATCCAGAGTAGACCGGGGGGGTCAATTTGGGCAGACGGTATGGAAATTCATCCGGTGGATCAGACATCTCTTCTGCGGCACGGGCGGGCGCCCGAAGTGCTTGCCGGGCGCCCGCGCCGTGTCGGGCGCCCGGTCGGGCGCCTCAGCGCCGGACGTGCCCGTCGCCGGTGACGATGTACTTCGTGCTGGTCAGCTCGGGCAGACCCATCGGGCCGCGGGCGTGCAGCTTCTGCGTGGAGATGCCGATCTCCGCGCCGAAACCGAACTGGCCGCCGTCGGTGAACCGGGTGGAGGCGTTGACCGCGACCGTGGTGGAGTCGACCAGCTGGGTGAAGCGGCGGGCGGCCTGCTGCGAGGTCGTGACGATGGCCTCGGTGTGGCCGGACGTCCACAGGCGGATGTGCTCGACGGCCCTGTCCAGGGAGTCGACGACGGCCGCGGCGATGTCGTACGACAGGTACTCCGTCTCCCAGTCCTCCGGGGTGGCCTCCACGACCGTGGCCTTGGAGTCCTTGGCGTACGCCAGCACCCGCTCGTCGGCGTGCACGGTCACTCCGGCCTCCGCGAGGGCGTCCAGGGCCCTCGGCAGGAACCGGGGGGCGATGTCCTGGTGGACGAGGAGCGTCTCGGCGGCGTTGCAGACGCTGACGCGGTGCGCCTTGGAGTTGATCAGGATGTCGATCGCCATGTCGAGGTCGGCGTTGGCGTCGACGTAGACGTGGCAGTTGCCGGTGCCGGTCTCGATGACCGGGACGATCGACTCGGTGACGACGGTCCGGATGAGGGAGGCGCCGCCACGCGGGATGAGCACGTCGACCAGGCCGCGGGCCCGCATCAGCTCGCGCACGCTCTCGCGGCTCTCACCGGGCACCAGCTGTACGGCGTCGGCGGGCAGCCCGGCCCCGCCCACGGCGTCGCGCAGCACCCGCACGAGCGCGCTGTTCGACTCGTACGCGGAGGCCGAGCCGCGCAGCAGTACCGCGTTGCCGGACTTCAGGCAGAGGGCGGCGGCGTCCACCGTGACGTTCGGGCGGGCCTCGTAGATGATCCCCACGACGCCGAGCGGGACGCGGACCTGGCGCAGGTCGATGCCGTTGGGCAGGGTCGAGCCGCGGACGACCTCGCCGACCGGGTCGGGCAGCGCCACGACGTCCCGCACGTCGGAGGCGATGGCCCGCACGCGCTCCGGCGTCAGCGTCAGCCGGTCGATGATGGCCTCGCCGGTGCCGGCCTCGCGTGCCTTGGCGATGTCCTTGGCGTTGGCCTCGACGATCTCGCTCGTACGGACCTCCAGCGCGTCCGCGATGGCGAGCAGCGCGTCGTCCTTGTCGGCCCGCGGCAGCGGCGCGAGGTCGGCGGCGGCGGCCTTGGCGCGGTAGGCGGCCTGGGTGACCGGGGACATCGAGTCGTACGGCGAAAGCGTGGTCATACGGGAAGGGTAGTGCGCCGGGCGGACGCGTCCACCGGGCATTCCACACCGCGAGACACGGTCAAAAGGGGTGAACGCCCACCGGTGTCGCCGGAGCCGGTCCGAACCCCTCGGCAATGCGCAGGTGGTAGGTCTCGCGGTCGATGACCTCCAGGCCGACGATCTCCCAGGGCGGGAGCTTGGCGGTCTGGCGGTGCTCGCCCCACAGGCGCAGGGCGACGGCGGCCGCGTCGTGCAGGTCGCGGGCCTCTTCCCAGTAGCGGATCTCCGCGTGGTCGTTGGCGTACCGGCTGGTCAGCAGAAAGGGATGGTCGTGGGCCAGCTGTTCGAGGCCGCGCCGGACCTCCTGCAGCGGGGCCTCCTTGCCGGAGACGCTGAGGGTGACGTGCCACAGGCGTGGCAGGTCCTTCGGCTCCTCGTACCGGTCGCCGGCCGCGACGCTGGTCAGGGCACGCTCCTCGCCGGCCGGGCGCGAGGAGGCACCGCCGGTATCCCCTCGGGCCGCCGACGCCCCAGGGCGCACTCGTCTCACGACGGCCTCCTTTACCCCATGGCCGAGCAGTGCTCGTGCTCGTGGTTTCGCGGAACGGGTCCCTGAGACAAAGTTGAACAGGCCGGGGGCGTCCGCGTGGCGGTTTTGCGGAACGTCCACCTGAGGGCGACGGCCTTGTCAGGGCGTTCACCCCGTTTTCGGGTACGGCGACCCCGTTTTCGGATGCGACGCCCAAGTTTTCGGGTGCGATGCCCGTGTTTACGGGTGCGACGACGTCGTGCTGGGGTGTGACGACCTCGTCTCGGGGTGCGACGACCCCCGTCGCGGGGCGCGACGACCCCCGTCGCGGGGCGCGACGACCCCCGTCGCGGGGACGCGACAACCCCCGCCTCAGGGTGCGACCGCCCGGTTGTCAGGGGTGCAGGATCACCAGGTCGTCCCGGTGCACGACCTCGCGCTCGTACGCCGGGCCGAGCTCACGGGCGAGTTCCCGGGTCGAGCGGCCGATCAGCCGGGGGATCTCCTTGGCGTCGAAGTTGACGAGTCCGCGGGCCACCGCGTGCCCCTCGCCGTCCCGCAGTTCGACGGGGTCGCCCGCGGTGAACTCGCCCTCGACGGAGGCGATCCCGGCCGGCAGCAAGGACTTGCGGCGGTCCACGACGGCCCGTACCGCCCCGTCGTCCAGGGTCAGCGAGCCCTGCGGGGTGGACGCGTGCTGGAGCCACAGCATCCGGTCGGCGGAGCGCTTGTCGGCGGGGTGGAAGTAGGTGCCGGTGTCGCCGCCGGACAGCGCGTCGGCGGCGTGGACGGTGCTGGTGAGCACGACGGGGATGCCGGCGGCGGCCGCGATCCGGGCCGCCTCGACCTTGGTGACCATGCCGCCGGTGCCGACGCCCGCCTTGCCGGCGCTGCCGATCTCCACACCGGAGAGGTCGGCGGGCTTCCGCACCTCCGCTATCCGCGAGGTGCCCGGCTTGCTGGGGTCGCCGTCGTACACGCCGTCGATGTCGGACAGCAGCACCAGCAGATCGGCGTGGACGAGGTGGGCGACGAGCGCGGCGAGCCGGTCGTTGTCCCCGAAGCGGATCTCGTCGGTGGCGACGGTGTCGTTCTCGTTGACGATCGGCAAGGCGCCCATGGCGATCAGCTTGTCGAGGGTGCGGGAGGCGTTGCGGTGGTGGGCGCGCCGGCTCATGTCGTCGGAGGTCAGCAGCACCTGGCCGACGCGCACGCCGTAGCGGGCGAAGGAGGCGGTGTAGCGGGCGACGAGCAGCCCCTGGCCTACGCTGGCGGCGGCCTGCTGGCGGGCCAGGTCCTTGGGGCGGCGGCGCAGCCCCAGGGGGGCCAGACCTGCCGCGATGGCGCCGGAGGAGACGAGGACGATCTCCTTCTCCCCGCCGCTGCGGCTCTTGGCGAGGACGTCGACGAGCGCGTCGACCCGGTCGGCGTCCAGGCCGCCCGAGGCGGTGGTCAGCGACGAGGACCCCACCTTGACGACGATCCTGCGGGCCTCGCTCACAGCCTGCCTTGCCCCTGCCACCTTGCGTTCCGTCCCCTCGCACCTCGGCTCTTCCGCAATCTACGCGAACGGGGCCGGGCGGCGCGCGGCGGTCCAGCCCCCGGACAGGCGGCCCGGTCACTCTTTGCTCACGCTTCGCATACGGCAAAAAGGTTGTGCTGGTTGCTTCTAGAAATGAAAGTCTTGCAAAACTTAAATTGAACTTTGTGTCGCACTCTGTTCGCCGCTCGAAGCGGATACTCCTCAGGTCGGGCAAAAGCCCCTACGACGTCGTCCCCGTCGAGGAGGCCCTGGACCAGGACGTCATCGCCACCAACTCCGGCAACCTGATCTTCAGTGACGCCACCCACAAGATCCTCGAGATACCGGGGACCGAGGTCGTCTCCAACGGGATCAGGACCGACGTGGCCGCGGCAGGACGGATCAACGAGGAGTACGACGCCTTCGTCGTCCCGCTGGCGAACGCGTTCCGGCCGTCGTTCGAGCCGCAGTTGAAGCGGCTGACCCGGCTGATCGGCAAGCTGCGGATCCCGGTCGTGGTGGTCGGCGTCGGCGCGCAGGCCGGGCTCGACTACAACCCGGCACGGCTGAAGCCCATGGAGCCGTCGGTGCGCGAGTTCGTCGCCGCGGTGCTGGACCGCAGCGCCTCGATCGGGGTGCGGGGCGAGTTCACCGAGAAGTACCTGAAGGACATGGGGTTCCGGGACGTCGAGGTGATCGGCTGCCCGTCGCTGTTCCTCTACGGCAAGGAACTCGCCGTGGAGAAACGGGTACCGGCGCTGACCGCCGACTCCCGTATCGCGGTCAACGGTTCGCACAACGCGGTGCGGAAGCAGGGCCTGGACCGGATCATCCGGCGCACCCACGAGCGCTACCCGCACCTGCGCTTCATCGGCCAGAACCTCAGCGACGCACGGCAGTTGCACTGGCGGGACCTGTCGGACGCGAACGGCCGGGTGACGTCGATGCCGACGCACCCCGACCACCCGATGTACGGGGAGGGCAAGGTCCGGGTCTACGTCGACCCCGTCACCTGGATCGACGACCTGCGCGCCTTCGACTTCTCCTTCGGCTCCCGCATCCACGGCAACATCGCCGCGCTGCTGGCGGGTACGCCCGCGACCGTGCTGTGCGGTGACTCACGGACGCTGGAACTGTGCCGCTACTTCGGGATCCCGCACCGCCTCATCAACAAGCTGCCCGCCGACCTGGATCCGGCGCGGCTGTACGAGGAGGCCGACTTCACCTCTCTGGTCAGCGGCCACCACGAGCGCTTCGAGCGGTTCACCGAGTTCCTCGACCGCAACGGCCTGCAGAACACCTTCACGCACGGCGACGGCGGCACAGCCTTCGACGACCGCATGCGTTCGCTGTCCTTCCCGGCCGGCATCCGGCCCTGGAACGACACGGACCTCACCTCGCTCACCACGCGCTTCGGCTGGCTGCAC
This sequence comes from Streptomyces sp. NPDC058678, assembly GCF_042714835.1. Taxonomy (NCBI): domain Bacteria; kingdom Bacillati; phylum Actinomycetota; class Actinomycetes; order Kitasatosporales; family Streptomycetaceae; genus Streptomyces; species Streptomyces sp. NPDC058678. Next base: position 133,397 of record NZ_JBHXSG010000003.1, read on the forward strand.
AGCCGTATAGACGAACTCTCCAAGGACAACGACACATTGAAGCGGGAGCTGGCGCGGACCAGGTCGGGCGCGACGGCGACCGGGATGTCGGCGTCGGTGTACCGGCGGGCGCGGCGGATGGTGGGGCGGCCGATCCGGAAGGTGATCGGGTCGGGGCGAGGGTAACGCGCCCCGCGCCTCACTCCAGGGCTGTCGGACACGTGCGTGTCGTCCGGTGGTCGGCGGGCGTTAACCCGGACGCACGACGTCCTGCGCCGAACCTTGGAGTGACCGCAGTGTCTGAACCCCTCCCCCGCCGCCGCACGGCGAGGCTCCGGCTTCGCCGGGCGACGCCGGAACGCCCCCGTCGGCGGCTCGCCGGACTGCTCCGCGCCCGGTCGACGACCCCGACCGGGCTCCTGCTCCGCCGGCACGCGCCCCGCGCGCTGCTCACCGCCCTGTTCGCGGCCGCCTTCACCGTCCAGGCCGTCGGGGCGCTCCTGCCCCACCTGCCGCTGCTGCTCGTCGCGACCGTCGCCTCGGTGGCCGCGGAGGGCGTGCTGCACCGGTGGCAGCGCGGCATGGTGACGGTGCTCGCCAAGTCGCACGCCGACCTCACCGTCCGGCACGTACTGCGCGACCTGCTGCTGGTCTTCGGTCTGCTGCGGCTGGGCGAGCCGGCCCGGGAGACGGTCTACGCCCCGCTCGTCGCCGGCCTGCTCGCCTTCTACACGCTGCACTGCGCGATCCAGGCGCTCTCCGTCCTGGTCCGTCGCACCCGTACCCTGCCGGTGGTCACCCGCAACATCGACGCCTCGGCGCTGCGCCTGTCCCCGGCCCCGCCCGTCCTGCTGCGCCGCCCCGGCCACCGCCTGCTGGTCTTCGGTCTGCCGTCCACGGCAGGCCTGCTGGCCACGGTGGCCACCGACGACCTGCGCTGCGCGGCCCTGGGGATCTCCCTGTCCCTCGGGCTGGCGGTGATGGGCCTGTTCGACCTTCTGGTACGGCTGCTGCCGAGCCGCCGTCCGGTGGGCGAGCAGGAGGTGGTCGACTGGTTCGACGCATGGCTGGCGGAGTACAGGCCGACCATCGGCCTCTACTTCTCCGGCGGCGCGTCCTCGGCCTACCAGGCGAACATGTGGCTGGAGCCGCTCGCGCAGCTGGAGGGCCGTCCGCTGATCGTGCTGCGTGAGCGCTTCATGGTGCAGAAGATCGCCGCTACCGACGTGCCGATCGTCTGCCTGCCGAAGGTGTCGACGCTGATGCGCCTGGAGCAGTCCACGCTCCAGGTCCTCGTGCACCCCTCCAACTCCGGCAAGACCTCCCAGGTCCTGCGCATCCCCACCCTCAAGCACACCTTCGTCAACCACGGCGAGAGCGACAAGCTGTCCTCCTGCAACCCGTACGCGAAGGCGTACGACGAGGTGTGGGTGGCCGGTCCGGCGGCGCGCGAGCGCTACGCGCTGGCCGAGGTCGGCGTCGAGGACAAGGACGTGGTGGAGATCGGCCGCCCGCAGCTGGACGCCGTACGGCCGTACGCGGGCCCGCCGACGGGGCCGTACGCCACCGTTCTGTACGCGCCCACCTGGGAGGGCTGGGACGGCAACCCCGGCAACACGTCGGTGATCGAGGCCGGCGAGAACCTCGTACGCGCGCTGCTGGCGGATCCGGGCGTACGGCTGCTGTACAAGCCGCACCCGCTGACGGGATCCGTGGACCCGCGGGCCGGGGAGGCGGACCTGCGCATCCGTGAGCTGGTCCGGGCGGCGAACCGGGAGCGGACCGGCGCCCGGCCCGTCGACGACGGCGAACTGGCCCGACGTACGAAGGAGCTGGACGCCCTCATCTCGACCGACTGCCGTTCCGCCGCGGACCAGGTCGAGCGGATGCTGCTGCAGTCCACTCCCGAGCCGGGGCGGGCCGAGGCGGTGGCGCGGGCGACGGAGGCCTGGGAGGAGGCGTACTGGGCCTCGCTGCCGGAGTGGGAGCACCAGGTCGTGACGGACGTCCGGCCCGAGCTGTACTCCTGCTTCAACCGCGCCGATCTGCTGGTCAGCGACGTGTCGAGCGTGGTCAGCGACTTCCTGGCGAGCGGCAAGCCGTACGCGGTGGCCAATACCAGCGGGCTGCCGGAGGAGACGTTCCGCGAGACCTTCCCCACGGTACGGGCGGCGACCGTGCTGGCACCGGACGCGGGCGGAGTGCCGGAGCTGCTGGAGGCGGTACGGCACCCGGAGAAGGACGAACTGGCCGGGTCTCGCGCCGAGTTGAAGCGGTATTTGCTGGGACCGGACGAGCCGCCCTCACAGGTGCGCTTCAACAAGGCGGCACGGGAACTGTGCGCGGCGGCGCACAAGCACCAGGTGCGGATGGCGGACCGGCTGGCGTCGGAACTGCCGAGGCCGCGTCACGAGAGCGTCGTCGAGCCCGCCGCACCGTCCGCGTGAACTCCCCGGGGGGTCAGGCCGCCGCGGCCCGCCCGCCCGGCGCGCCGCCCTCCCGGGCCGGCAGCACCCGCCGCACCTTGCGTGCCGCCCGCTGCACGAACCTGTCGACGGTGTTCTCGCGATAGCCCGGGAAGGTGCGGGCCTCGCGGGCGTCGGCGAGGTAGACCGCGTCGGGTATGCCGGCCGAGAGGTCGCGGAAGTGCGGGTAGGCGAGGTAGAGGCGGCGGCCCTTCTTCTCCAGAACGGCCGACGCCTCCTTCTTCGCCCGGACGAACTCCACGACGCCCTTCAGGAGGTCGGGCCGCCCGGCGGCGACCAGGTGCAGCCGCAGCCGCTCGTGGACTCTGAGGCGGCGGGCGACGTTCTCGTTCCAGTACGCGTCCAACAGCGGCTTCGCCAGTTCGAACTTGTGCCGCCGGACCTCTTCGCCGTCCCTGAGGTACTGGGGGCCGAACTGCGGCAGCAGAGTGACGAGGAAGGGCCGGACCATGAGCACGTCCCGCTTCGGGCCCGGCGGAAGCATGTCGGCGATCAGGGTCATCAGGGCCCGGGCGGAGTCGAAGCGCAGGGCGTAACCGCCGCTCTTCGTCACGTGCTTGCCGTCCTCCCGGCCCACCAGGTAGTAGCAGGTGTGGTCGGCGACCACGGAGACGCCGTCCGCGCGCAGATAGGCCTCCAGCGTGAACAGGGCGTCCTCGCCGGTCCACAGGGACTCGTCGAAGCGCATGCTGTGACGTTCCAGCAGGGCCCGGCGGAACAGTTTCTGCGCGCTCAGGGTGAACTTGATGTTGGAGGAGAAGACGTCGGTGCGGCCCACCGAGCTGCCCCACATCGACTTCGGCGCGGACCGGTTGACGCCCTCGACCTTGCCTAGGACGACGTCCGTGCCGTTCTCGTCGGCCATGGCGACCATGCTCCGCAGGGCCTCGGGGCTGAGCCGGTCGTCGGCGTCGAGGAAGAAGACGTAACGCCCGGCGGCCTTGCCGAGGCCGACGTTGCGCGGGCCGCTGGGGCCGCCGGAGTTGTCCTGGCGGATCACCGTGACCGGCATGGCCGCGCGGGCCGCGAACTCCTCCAGGTACTCCCCGGTCCCGTCCGTCGAACCGTCGTCGACCGCGATGACCTCGATGCGCTGCGGACCGATGGTCTGCGCCTCCACGGAAGCGAGGCAGTCGACCAGGTACGGCATCGCTTCGTACGCCCCGATGATCACGCTCACATCAGGCTGCGTCACGGTACGCTTCCCCCTATTCACTGAACATTTCCCCTGTATCGCCTCATTGGCTACTTGATAGACGGACGGCCCCGACAAGCGGTTGCCTCGGCGTCATGGTTTCGTGAGCCAGCTCACACGGCTCTCGTTCATGCACCGACGCGTACACCAGGACATACGCAGAAAGGGCCCGGTTTTCGAGGATCACTCCCTCGAAAACCGGGCCCTTTCGGCAAGGGCGCCGTCAGCCCACGGTCACGCCGTCAGACCGTCCGCCTCACCGGCCGGCGACGTGCCCGGCGCGGGCACCGCGTTCGCCAGCTCCGCCTCGGCCTCCGCGGCCTCCGCGGCTCCGGTCGCCGCCCGTGACTCCTGGCCGACATTGCGCGTCTCGGCCTTGATCGCGAGGTTGGCCACCGCGGTGTTGAACTGCTCGATGGACGTCGGCTCGTCCGGACCCAGCAGGTACTGCTTCAGCTCGCTGCGGTCCTCGGCCAGCGGGTCGGCCGCCGGGTCGCGGACCGCGTCGAGCAGCGCGCCCAGCTCGGCCGCGCTGTTGGACAGGATCACCGCGGCGCGCACGGCGGTGTTCTGCCGCTTGAACTCCTCCACCCCGAGCTCGGCGGAGTCCGTGACCGCGTACGGCTTGCCGCTCGCGATGAAGTCGGAGACCACGCTGGAGATGTCGGAGACCATCGCGTCGGAGACGTTGAAGCAGTCGTACAGGCGCGGCTCGGCGCCCGTGACCACCCGGTGCTCCCAGGCGGGGAAGGAACGCCAGTAGGCGTCGTTCCACTCGGTCCGCAGCCGGGCGATCTCCTCGTGCTTCTTGACGTCGACCAGGCCGTCGCGGGTGGCTTCGGCCTCGTCGCCCTTCTCGCCACCGTTGCCGACCAGTTGGGCGATCCGGGACTCGATCCGGACCAGTTCCGCCTTGGCCTGCGCCTGGGCGACCGCGTCCGTCGTGAAGCGCGGGTCGGCGGCGCGCGCGGCGGCGGCCTTCCCGACCAGGGAGGTGATCCGCCGGTGCGCCGCACCGGCCTCGGCGCTGACGGTGCCCGTGAAGGGGTGCGGCTTGTACAGCACGCGTACCGGCGGGTCGGCCTTCACCAGCTTCTTCACGATGTTCTCGCCGGCGAGGACGAGCGAGGTGTTGCCCGGGTTGCCGTCCCAGCCCTCCCAGGTGGGCGCGTAGAGCACCGTGGGGCAGCGTCCGTCGACGGCTGTGCCGCTGGGGTCGTCCGGCGTGCCCTGCCCGGTCTGGATCGGCGCCAGCTGCGGGCGGCCGACCTCGACGATGTCCTCGTCGCGGACACCGACGTCGGCGATGGCGTAGCGGTCGCGGCCCGCGCGGCCGGCGGTCCACACCTCGTCGTACACCTTGCTGAACGGGTTCACGCTGGCCAGCTTGTCGCTGTCGCCGTGGCCGATGAAGACGTGCTTCATGGTCGGCACGCGCAACAGGTGGATGTTCTTGCCCACGTTCGCCGCGTACAGCGCGACCCGCACGTTGGACAGGTCCATGTTCATCAGGTGCACCCCTCCGGGCACGCAGATGACGGGGACCGTGGTGGGCGCCAGGTTGGCCAGGATGACCCGCTCACGCAGGATGATCAGCGGCTTGGAGTCCAGCTGCTCCATGGTCTCCAGCCACATGTTGACCTGGTAGGCCGAGTCCTTGGAGCCGGAGAAGTACAGCACCGTCTCCGGCCGGTACTCGCGCAGCCAGTCGTCGACCGCGTCCAGCACCTTCTCGGCGGTGGGCGGGATCTTCCGGCCGCGCACGTACGGCAGCAGCGCCGCGACGTACAGGGAGCCGAGGCCCAGGGTGACGCCGATGCCGATGAAGCCGGCGAGGGCGGAGTCCAGGGCGGCGGAGACGAGTATGCCGACCACGGCGGCGAGGTCGAGGTGGAGCATCTTCTCGGCCGAGCGGTTCAGCAGGCTCTGCGGCGGGGCGTCCGGGATGCGCACGCGCGAGGCCAGGTCGACGTTGCGGGTGGCGACCGGCATCCGGCGGCGGTTGCGGATCAGGGTGACCAGCGCGCCGTGCGGTGCCTGGAGACCGTAGAAGGCGATGAAGCAGGCGGTCGCTCCGTAGAAGACCAGGCCGTCCGAGAGGGAGAGGCGGGCCAGCAGCAGGATCAGCAGGAGCTGTCTGATCAGGAAGCGGATCGACAGGCCGGCTCGCACCTTGCTGAGGCGGTTGATGAGATAGCTGCCCTTGCGGTGCAGATAGTGGTCCGCCAGGTACGTCACGGCGGTCGCGGCCGCGAAGGCGGGGACGCTCGGGACGAGTGCGGCCAGCATGAGGGCGGGGTAGCCCAGGATCATGAGGGCCGCCGCGGCCAGCTCTGCCGCGCTGCCCACTCGGGCGACGCGAATAGCGGTGCTTATCACGGAGGAACCTGCTCTTGGAGGGGGGCCGGTTTGTGAAAGTCGAAAAAATCCGGAAAAAAGCTTGTGCACGGTCCGGGAATTTTACGGATTCAGGCCCCTGCGAATGCTCCGCGAACGGGCAGCCACAGAGGCCTGAATGACAGACGACTAATTGATGTTGATTATGCCACGCCGTCCTGACGATCCAGGACACTGGCCAGCGCCTGCTCGAAACCCGTCGCCTGTCCGGCGGACGCGGTCGGGTCCTGCTGGCGGACGTCGATGACGTGCCCGGTCAGCTCGGACAGGAGCACGTCGAGCGAGGTGCGGGCGACGGCCTCGGAGGAGAGCAGGCTGCCGGCCGGCTCCTGGCCGAAGGCCTTGGTGCGCATCGGCGTGGCGGTGCGCTCCGGGTTGACGCAGTTGACGCGGACGCCGTCACCGGCCCATTCGTCGGACAGGGCCTGGGTGAGGTTCACCATGGCGGCCTTGGTCGAGGAGTAGAGGCTGTACTCGGCGCGGCCGCGGGTGTAGCTGCTGGAGGTGTACAGCAGCAGCTGGCCCTTGGTCTCGGCGAGGTACTTGTACGACGAGCGGGCGATCTGCACCGGGGCCAGGTAGTTGACCTTCAGCGCTTCCTCGATGGTCGCGTTGTCGGTCTCGGCCAGCTTGCCGATGCGCAGCACGCCCGCGGTGTTGACCACGTAGTCGATGCGCCCGGTCTCGGCGTACGCCTTGGACAGCGCGTCGTCGACCTCCTCCGGGTTCTCGACGTGGGTGCCGGTGGTGGAGCGGCCGAGGGCGTACACCTTGGAGCCGTAGGACTCGGCGAGTTCGGCGATGTCCTTGCCGATGCCGTACGAGCCGCCGAAGACGACGACGGTCTTGCCGGTGAGGAGCTCGCGGTACAGCTCCTCGCTCTTCTGCTCGGGCGTGGCCGTCGAGGCCAGCTGGAAGAGCTTGTCGGCGATGAAGACGTCGACGGGCTGAGTGACCTTCATGTTGTACTCGTCGCCCGCGACGACGTGGATCGGCACGTCCGGCAGGTACTTGAGGACGACCGAGCAGTCGTCCGTGGCCTGGAAGTTGGGGTCGCCGGCGGCGACCTCGTAGGCGCGGCGGATCGTGGACAGCTTGAAGGCCTGCGGGGTCTGGCCGCGGCGCAGGCGGGAACGGTCCGGGATCTCGGTGATGAACTCGCCGTCGTCGCCGTGCGTCCGCGTGACGATGATGGTGTCCGCGGACGGGATGGCGACGTCGACCGCCTGGAAGCGCTCGAGCGCCGTCACGCAGTCGTCGATGACGCGCTGCGACAGCAGGGGGCGTACGGCGTCGTGGAACAGGACGTTCACGTCCTCGCCGTCGGCCAGGCCCTCGCCCAGGGCGGCGATGGCGCGCTCGGTGGTCTCGTTCCGGGTGGCGCCACCCTCGATGATCTTCTTGACCTTCTTGAACCCGGCCTTGGCGACGATCTTCTCGATGTCGGGCACGTAACCCGGTGCCATCAGCACGATGATGTCGTCGATCGAGTCGGCCTTCTCGAAAGTGGTCAGGGTGTGCTCGATGACTGCCTTGCCGGCGATCTTCAGCAGCTGCTTGGGGATCGAAAGACCCACACGCTGGCCGGTGCCACCGGCCAGGATCACTGCGGTGGTACGGGGCTTGGCGAAGTGCTGGGACACAGGTGACCTACCTCGGGACGACAGGGAACGTGGAAATGGTCCCACTTGGGGTTACCGCAGTGCAAGGTGAGCGCCGTCCACCGCATATGTGCGCGCAACCTGTGATTCACCTTGCACTCCTGGTGATAGAGAGGCACCTTTCCATGGACTCCGAGGAATTGCTGTGAGTAACTACACAGGGACTCAGCGGCGCCGAAGCCGCTTCAGGCAGCGGTGCCCGAGCACCCTCACGAGTTCCTTCGAGGGCGTCTGGTGAACCGTGCGCGCCTTCGCCGGCGCGGTGTGTCCGACCGGTGCCGCGGCGGCTGCGGCGAGCACGCCGTAGAGCGCCTGGGCCGCCACCTCGGGCGCGATCAGCGGCTCCGCGGGCGCCTCCCCGGCGGGCTCGGGCACGGCGGACAGCAGGGCGGGATCGCCGAGGACTCGTACGCCCATGCGGTTGATCCGCTCCGCCATCTCGGCGCCGATCCCGGCGGCGGCCTCGACGGCCCACCGGGGCGTTTTGATCTTCACGCCTTCGGGGCCGGGAGTGCACGTGTTCTTCATGTGCATCACGGCGCCGTATCGGACGAGCTGTGAATAGAGCTCGTCCGGGAGTCCATTGCCGCGGAATTCCACATTAAGATTCCGCAGCATTTCGGTCTCGGCGAGGGTAAGAGAACGGTTGGCCGCGTCCGGAACCGGCTGCAGAAGATTCGCGGGCAGTCCGAGGAGCTGCTCGAAGGTGCGCAGCAGGCCGCCCCGGTCACGGTCGTCGACCACGACCACGGTGATCCGCTCCGGGCCGGTCACCCGGGCCCAGCGCTCCACCAGCCGGTCGTGCCGGTGGCGGCGCCAGAAGCTGGGGTTGGGCTTCTCGTACGGGGCCTTCCTGAGCATGTGCTCCAGCCAGTCCTCGTAGCCCATGCGCAGGCCGTTCTGCACGTACTGCTGCCACTGCGAGGGCATGATCCGCACCAGCGGACGCAGCGTGATCAGGGCGTGCACCCGGTCACCGCCGAGTTCCTCGACGACCCGGGCGATGGTGTCGTCGTCGGGGGCGTCGGCGAAGAACTCGCTGCTGATCACCGAGGTGCGCCTGCCGGTGGCGTCCACCTGGTCCACCAGGCGCTGCCAGTGCCGCTCGGTGGGCTTGGTGTTGCCCATCATTCCGGGGCGGGCGCAGGCCGCCAGGGCCGCTTCCATGGGGTGCCTGGTGGTGGCCGGGAAGACGACGCCGTGCTCGCGCATCGCGTCCTTCGCCGCGAACAGCGCCCCCTGGATCGAGGTCGTGCCGGTTTTGTGCGGGCCTATGTGCAGCAGCCGGGTGCCGGCGGGCAGCGGGAGGGTCCCGGTGTTCACCGGATCGTCGTGTCTCGTACAGTCCGTCTCCATGGTCAGAGGACGGTAAGAGAGCTTCCTGAGACTGCGCTGAGAGAGACCTGGGACCCGGATGAGTCCCAGGCTCCCGTCGCACAGGCTTCATACGGCCTGGTCACATGCGGCTGTCACACCAGCCGGACACCGGGCCTGCCCGCGTCGACCCGCAGCTTGGCCAGCGTGCTGGGGGTGGCCTGCGGCCTCACCACCGTGTCCACGATCCTCACCTGCGCGTCGATGCCGTCGCGGCGGACGTCGAGCAGGTGGTAGCCGCGGTGGGCGTCGAGCAGCTTCCAGTGCGGGTTGTCCGGCAGGCGCGGGTCCCACTCCTTGTGGAAGGCGGCCTGGTCCTGGTCACCGTTGCTGGAGACGGAGGTGCCCACGAACTCGGCGCCGACGACCGCGGAGTCCGGGTTCGCGAAGTCCTCCTTCAGGTCGCTGATCATCGTCAGGTGCCGGTCGCCGGTGAGCACGACCGGGTTGCGCACGCTCCTGAACTCCTTCAGGAACGCGTTGCGTTCGGCCTGGTAGCCGTCCCAGGCGTCGTAGAACCAGAGCTTGCCCTCGCCGACCTTGAGGTCGGTCTCGGCCATCATGATCTGCGAGGCGATCAGGTTCCAGCGGGCGGGCGAGTCGCGCAGTCCGTCGAGCAGCCACTGCTTCTGGCCGGCGCCGAGCATGGTCAGCGACGGGTCCTGGGCGCCGGCCTGGCTGGTGGCCTGGTCGCTGCGGAACTGCCGGGTGTCCAGCACGTTGAGCCGGGCCAGCCGCCCGAACTCCAGGCGGCGGTGCATCCGGATGTGCGGGCCGTTCGGTACCGCCGTCGCACGCACCGGCATGTGCTCGTAGTACGCCTGGTAGGCCGCGGTCAGCCGGGCCACGAACGCGTCGTGGGTCTGCTTGTCCGGGTCCTGGGGGATCTCGCCGGCGAAGTCGTTGTCGACCTCGTGGTCGTCGAAGGTGACCACGAAGGGGGCGTTCGCGTGCATCGCCGCGAGGTCGGGGTCGGTGCGGTACTGGGCGTACCGGTTGCGGTACTGGGTGAGGCTGTACGGCTCACCGGTGCCCTCGTGACGTCGTACGGCCGTCGCCGACGGCGTCGACTCATAGATGTAGTCGCCGACGAAGAGGACCACGTCGGGATCCTGGGCCAGCATGTCGGCGTAGGGCGTGAAGTAGCCGTGCTGCCAGTTCTGGCAGGAGGCGAGCGCGATCCTCAGGTTGCCGCCGGAACTGTGCCGGGCGGGGGCGGTGCGGGTGCGGCCGGTGCGGGAGAGCTGTCCGCCGGTGCGGAAGCGGTACCAGTACGTGCGGTCCGGGCGCAGTCCCCGTACATCGACATGAACGCTGTGCCCGTATGCGGGCTGCGCCTGGGCGGTGCCCCGGCGGGCGACCTTTCTGAACCGCTCGTCCTCGGCGAGCTCCCACTGCACCGGCACCACGGTGTCGGGCATGCCGCCGCCGTTCAGCGGGTCCGGGGCGAGCCGCGTCCACAGCACGATGCCGTCCGGCAGCGGGTCGCCGGACGCCACGCCGAGGCTGAACACGCCGTCGGGCAGCGGGGTTTCGGCCGCCCGGGCGGTGCTCGGCAGCCACAGCTGGGCGGAGGCCGCGGCGCCGAGCACGGCGGCGCCGGCGGTCAGAAAGCGGCGTCGGTCGGGCGATACTGCTCCGGTCATCGGGCGAACTCCCCTGCCTCGCTTGTCTCTTCGACAGGGGAAGCTCACGCCCGCGGGCGGTCCGCCCACTGAACCTCAGGGTTCGCGAGCATGACAAATAGCGGGACAACAGGAGACCCGTTGCGACACGGGAAGCACACCATGAACGCGAGTTCGGCGTGACGGGACTTACGGGTCGTCAGTCGACAGAAGCAGGACGGCTGGTCAGTAGGAAAACCCGGAGCCGAGCTTCGCATTCGCCGCGACGGTACCGAGGGTGCCGGCACCGAAGGTGAACGAGCCCGTCGGCGTGATCCCGGACGCGGTGGACCGGAACACCCACACCGAACCGGCCTTCGCGTTCTCCCACGGTGCGCCGACGGCCAGTTCGGCACGGCCGTCGCGGTCGGCGTCCACGAAGTGCCCGGTCAGGCCGAAGCGGTCGGAGCTCTCGGCCGCACCCGGCACGCCCGCCGTGTTCTGGCTGAATACCTGGGCGCCGGTGCCGGTCAGGCCCTTGGCGCCGCCGCGCAGGACGACGAAGCTCCCGGCGTTGTACAGCCCGCCGAAGTCCTCGCCGGGCACGCCCGCCGCGACGTCGTCGTAGCCGTCACCGTTGACGTCGGCCACCGAGACGTCGGAGCCGAAGAAGTCCCCGAGTTCGGCGGCGCCCGGCACTCCGGCACTGTCCTGGTTGAGGTACGTCGGCCGCGTGCCGTCGGGGCCGGACGCGGTACCGGGGACGACGGCGACCCGGCCGCCCTTGGCGAGCGGGGTGACGAGGTCGCTGTCGTAGCCGTCGAGGCGGCTCACGACGATGTCGTCGTACCCGTCCCCGTTCACGTCACCGAGGTCGACCGACTCGCCGCCCTGCAGCCAGTGGCCGTCGCCGTCGACGACCAGGGACGGCTGCGTGAGCCCGTCCGGGGTGCCCTGCCAGTACGCGATACGGCGGAAGTCGTACTCGTCGCCCTGGTTCGTGGTCGCCACGATGTCGTCGACGCCGTCGCCGTTCACGTCACCGGCGGCCAGGTCCAGGACGCGGGGGTCGGAGTCGTCGATCCCGGCGAACTGCTCCCCGCCGTGCGAGGCGCCGTCCCGCCCGAAGGGACCCTTGACGACCCGCAGTCGCCAGTCGTTCGCCACGGCCACCACGTCGGACGCCCCGTCGCCGTCGACATCGCCGACGGTCAGCCTCCCGCTGCTGCCGAGCCTGCCGTGTGCGGCATCGCTGCTCGTGACCAGCGAGGAGCCCTCCGACAGACCCCGGGCGCCGCCCCAGACGACCTGTACATAGCCGGAGTCGACGCCCCCGTCCGCCGTGTCCTCGCCGGCGACGCCGACGACCAGATCCGCGTACCCGTCCCGGTCGAAGTCGGCGGTGGCGAGCGCGCTGCCGAACTCGTCGCCGGTCTCGGCGGCGCCCGGGATGCCGGCGGTGTTCTGGCTGAAGACCTGCTTGGACGCGGTGGTCAGGCCCTTCGCCGATCCGTACAGCACGGCCACGTAACCGGCCTTCGTCTTCCCGCCGACGGTGGCCGCGGGCGCGGCCACCGCGAGGTCCGCGTAGCCGTCGCCGTTGAAGTCGTCCCGCGACTCGGTGGCGGCGGGGCCGGCCTGGGCCGTCGGGAGGGCGGTGCCGGTGGCGGCGAGCAGGGCGAGCGCGACAACAACGGTTCGACGCAGGCTGCGTGACTGGGGCTGGGGCACGGCTACTCCGGGAATCGAACGGGTTGTTGATTACCCGGTACGACTCGCCGGAGCAGCCGTTGGTTGCCCTGCCTGTGCCACGCCTTCATCTGTGGTTCACGCGGGCCGCGGATCGCGTGAGCGACTAGAACGGCTCGAAGTCGTCGAACTCCTGCGCCGCCTCGTCGTGCTCCGCCTGCTTGTCCCGACGCCGCTGCGCCGCGGGCCGCGGTGCCTCGAAGCGGTGGTCCTCGCCCCGTCGGCCGAGCATCTCGGCGCCCGCCATGACGGTGGGCTCCCAGTCGAAGACGACCGCGTTGTCCTCGGGTCCGATGGCGACGCCGTCACCGGAACGAGCCCCCGCCTTCATCAACTCGGCTTCCACACCGAGGCGGTTGAGCCGGTCCGCGAGATAGCCCACGGCTTCGTCGTTGCTGAAGTCGGTCTGCCGTACCCAGCGCTCGGGCTTCTCGCCGCGCACCCGGAACAGGCCGTCCTCCTCGGGCGTCACGGTGAAGCCCGCGTCGTCGACGGCCTTCGGCCGGATCACGATCCGGGTGGCCTCTTCCTTCGGCTTCGCCGCCCGGGCCGCGCCGATCATCTCCGCCAGGGCGAACGACAGCTCCTTCAGCCCGGTGTGCGCCACCGCCGACACCGCGAAGACCCGGTAGCCCCGAGCCTCCAGGTCCGGCCGCACCATCTCGGCGAGGTCCTTGCCGTCCGGTACGTCGATCTTGTTGAGGACGACGATCCGCGGCCGGTTGTCGAGCCCGCCGTACTCCCGCAGCTCCGCCTCGATGATGTCGAGGTCGGACAGCGGGTCGCGGTCGGACTCCAGCGTCGCCGTGTCCAGCACGTGCACCAGCACGCTGCACCGCTCCACGTGCCGCAGGAACTCCAGGCCGAGGCCCTTGCCCTGGCTGGCGCCCGGAATGAGGCCCGGCACGTCGGCGACCGTGTAGACGGTCGAGCCGGCCGTGACCACGCCCAGGTTCGGCACCAGCGTGGTGAAGGGGTAGTCCGCGATCTTCGGCTTGGCGGCCGACATCACGGAGATCAGCGAGGACTTTCCGGCGCTCGGGTAGCCGACCAGCGCCACGTCCGCGACGGTCTTCAGCTCCAGGACGATGTCCTGCGTACCCCCCGGCACACCGAGCAGCGCGAAGCCCGGCGCCTTGCGCCGCGCGGACGCCAGCGCCGCGTTGCCGAGGCCGCCGCGGCCGCCCTGGGCCGCGATGTACGACGTGCCGTGGCCGACCAGGTCGGCGAGCACGTTGCCCGCCCGGTCGAGGACGACGGTGCCGTCCGGCACCGGCAGGACCAGGTCCTGGCCGTCCTTGCCGGAACGGTTGCCGCCCTCGCCGGGCTTACCGCTCGTGGCCTTGCGGTGCGGGGAGTGGTGGTAGTCGAGCAGCGTGGTCACTGACTGGTCGACGGTCAGGATGACGTCGCCGCCACGGCCGCCGTTGCCGCCGTCCGGGCCGCCGAGCGGCTTGAACTTCTCCCGGTGTACGGAGGCACAGCCGTGGCCTCCGTTACCCGCGGCGACGTGCAGCTCGACGCGGTCCACGAAGGTGGTCATGGGGGGTGCCTCCAGCACTTTGGAAATACGTAGGGGTTTGTCTCTGGGGTAACACGCGAAAGGCGGACCCGCTTCCCGTGAGGGAAGTGAGGTCCGCCTCGCGAAAGCTTCCGATCAGGCGACCGGAACGATGTTCACGACCTTGCGGCCACGGTGGGTACCGAACTCCACCGCGCCGGGCTGCAGCGCGAACAGCGTGTCGTCGCCGCCACGGCCGACGCCCGCGCCGGGGTGGAAGTGGGTGCCGCGCTGGCGGACCAGGATCTCACCCGCGTTGACGACCTGACCGCCGAAGCGCTTCACGCCGAGCCGCTGGGCATTGGAGTCGCGACCGTTCCGGGTGGACGATGCGCCCTTCTTGTGTGCCATCTCTCCTCAGTCCCTTACTTCGCAGCCGCGGGGATCTCAGTGACCTTGATCGCCGTGTACTGCTGGCGGTGGCCCTGACGACGGCGGTAGCCGGTCTTGTTCTTGTAGCGAAGGATGTCGATCTTCACACCCTTGTGGTGGTCCACGACCTCGGCCTGGACCTTGATGCCGGCCAGCACCCACGGGTCGCTGGTCACAGCGTCGCCGTCGACAACGAGCAGCGTAGAGAGCTCTACGGTGTCGCCAACCTTGGCAGTGGAAATCTTGTCAACCTCAACGATGTCGCCGACAGCAACCTTGTGCTGGCGACCACCGCTGCGCACGATGGCGTACACGCGGATCTCTCTCTCACTCGGGACGGACCCCCTGATGCCAGCCGTTCACACGGACCCGAGGGCCCGATGATCCGGATGCGGACGAGCGGCCTCCCCTGCTCGGCGAGCAGGAGGTGGGTGCTCAGGGGTGGGTGGGTACGGAGACACACCGAGGGTCAAGGTTACGGGCCGCCCCAGGCCTGGTCAAACCGGGCCCGCCCGGCTCGGCGGGGGCCACCGCCCCCGCCTCGGGAATCCCTTACGTGTACCCGAAACGCCTGCGGATACTCTGTGAGCCCGGCCATACACACTACGGCCACTGGCCGTACACGCGTCGGTCACTCCCCACAGGGCTTCTCGACAGGAGACAGGTACAGCAGATGCCGACCAAGGTGAGCGTCATCATCCCGGTGTACAACCCAGGTAAGTACATCAAGCCTTGCATTGACTCGCTGTTGAGGCAGACCCTGCCGTCCGATGAATTCGAAGTTCTCTTCGTGAATGACGGCTCGACCGACGACACGCCCGCCGAGCTGGACGCCCTGGCCAAGGAGCACCCGCATTTCCGGGTGATACACATACCCAATTCCGGCTGGCCCGGAAAACCCAGGAACATCGGTGTGGGCGAGGCCGCGGGTGAGTACGTCCAGTTCCTCGACCAGGACGACTACCTCGCCTCCGACGCGCTGCGCCGGATGTACGACATGGGCCACCGCAACGGCTCCGACATCGTCATCGGCAAGGTGGCAAGCAACTTCCGCGGCGTCCCGCACGGCGTCTTCCGCGTGGACCGGGAGAAGTGCGACCTCCGGGACGCACCGCTGTACGACAGCCTCACACCGCACAAGATGTTCCGCGCGGAATTCCTCCGCGAGAACAACATCGCCTATCCCGAGGGCAAGCGGCGCCTGGAGGACCAGCTGTACATGATGCAGGCGTACTTCCCCGCCAAGGTCGTCTCCATCCTCGGCAGCTACACCTGCTACTACTACTCGAAGCGCGACGACGGAAACAACGCGGGCTCCGCGAAAATCGTCCCGTCCGGTTACTACGGGAACCTCCGCGAGGTACTCGACGTCGTCGTCGACAACACCGAGCCCGGAGAATTCCGGGACCTGCTGCTCCGCCGCTTCTACCGGGTGGAGATGCTCGGCCGGCTCAGCGAGCCCTCCGTCCTCAAGTACGACGCCGCCTACCTGGACGAGATGTGCGACGCGGTGCGGCCGCTGGCCGAGGAGTTCATGGGGGACGGCGTACACGACGGGCTCGGGGCGCTCAGCCGCGTCCGCTCCACGCTGCTGCGCCGCGACGACCGTCAGGGCCTGGTGCGGATCGCCCGCTTCGCCGCCTCCATCAAGGGCACGGCCCGGCTCGAGGACGTCGCCTGGCAGTCCGACGGCAAGCTGTCCGTCGGCGTCACCGCCCGGCTGGTCCAGGGCGAGAAGGGCGAGCCGCTCAAGCTGCTGCGCCGCGACGGCCGGCTCTTCCTGCACCCGGAGTTCACCGAGGGCGTGCTGGAGGACGGCGAACTGGTCGACGTCACGGACGAGCTGAACGGCTTCAAGGCCGAGATGTCCCTGCGCAACCGCGAGACGGCCGTCGAGTGGCCCTGCCCCTCGGAATACACCTCCACCGTCGAGGACCTGGGTGACGGGGCCTGCGAGGTCGTCCTGCACGGCACCGGCAAGGTAAGCCCGCAGGGCGCCAAGGGCCGCGGTCCCGTCTCCCGCGGCTTCTGGGACATCTGGGTCCCGGTCCGCGGTCTCGGCGTGGTCCGCAAGGCCCGCCTGGGTGCCGACCGCGCGGCGCACGTCGACGCCGACTGCCGCCCCGCGCTGCTCGGTTCCCCCGCCCGCCCGGTCATTCCGTACTTCACCGACCCGCACGGCAATCTCACCCTCGATGTCGGCCGCCGCAGCAAGAAGCTGGTGCCGTATCTCGAGAACCGCCCGGTGCAGCGGATGCCCGGCAACCGGCCGGAACTCCGGCTCGACGTGTTCACCCGGCCGAAGACCGCGCCGATGAAGACCGAGCTGGTCCTGAGCTCCGCGGACGGCCGTACGTTCGCGCTGCCCGCCGAGGTCCGCCATGTGGCCGGCCGCGCCCACATCTCCCTCCCCGAGCGCGCGACATCCGTGCCCTCCGGCCGCTGGAACCTTTCGGCGAGGCTGGACGGGGAGAACAGCCCGGCACTCGCGCTCTGCGAAGCGACGGTCGACGGCAGCGGGCGGCTGCGTCTCGGCGATGATGTCGCCATGGTGGATCCCGAGGTCGTGCAGGCGGAACTGAGCAGGCGGCGCAAGGCAGCAGTCCGGCGCAGGCTGCGCGCCGTCGGCGGTCCGGTCGTCCGCAGGCTTCCGTCCCCGGCCCGCAAGAAGCTCCGCCGGCTCGCGGCGAAGCTGGTGGGCTGACCGGCGCCCCACCACGGACACACATCGCAGGCACACAGCGCAACAGCACCACAGTAAGGATGTGATCACCATGCGGGAGCTCAGCATCGCGGGCGCCTGGGTGCACGAACCGAAGGTCTTCCCCGACGCTCGCGGGAGCTTCCACGAGTGGTTCAAGGGAGCGGACTTCGAGGAGTCCACCGGCCACGGCCTGAGCCTTGCCCAGGCCAACTGTTCGATCTCCAGCCGCGGCACCCTGCGCGGCATCCACTTCGCCGACGTGCCGCCCAGCCAGGCCAAGTACGTGAAGTGCGTACGCGGCGCGGTGCTGGACGTCATCGTCGACATCCGCACCGGCTCCCCCACGTACAAGCAGTGGGAAGCCGTGCGACTGGACGACGCGGACCACCACTCCGTCTATCTCTCCGAGGGGCTCGGGCACGCCTTCATGGCGCTGACCGACGACGCGACCGTGGTCTACCTCTGTTCCGAGGGGTACGCCCCGCAGCGCGAACACGGCATCCACCCGCTCGACCCCGAGCTGGGCATCGAGTGGCCGTCGGGCCTGACGCCGGTCCTGTCCGAGAAGGACTCCGCGGCACCGACCCTCGCCGAGGCCGAGGCCCAGGGCCTGCTGCCGTCGTACGAGGCCTGCCAGGCGTACGCGGCGCGGCTGCGCGCCTGAGAGCAACGAAGAGGGGGCCTCGCGGAGCTGTCCGCGAGGCCCCTCTTGCTGTGCCGTTCAGCGGCCCAGTGCCTGCTGTCGTTCAGCCGCCCAGTGCCGCGATCTGGCCGCGCAGCTTCTCGAAGCCCGCGCGCGGGCGGCGCAGGTTCCGGGCCTTGACCAGGGCCGGCCAGAAGTCGGCCCCCAGCAGCGCTTCGGGCTGCACGGCGTGCTTGCGCACGAGGACCTCTTCGGGGACCGCCTGCGGGTCCGGGACGACGTACTCCTTGATGATCTCGTCGTACTTCTGCTTGAGCACCGTGTTCTGCGGGTCGGCCCCGAAGACCACGGCGACACCGGTCGGCGCGGTGTCGATCTCGAGCACCGTCAGATCGGGGCGGTACTTCCGCAGGACGGTCACCAGCTTGTAGACGTCGCCCGTCCAGAACTTGGTGTGCCGGTCGCGGGCCGCCTCGTCGACGTCGCGCGGCAGCATGTCGTCGAGCACGATCACGCTCGACCAGCGGGAGTGCTTCTCCACGTTCATGAAGTCGCGCAGCGCGTACTCGAAGAGGTGCATGCCGTCGATGAACGACAGCTCCAGCGTGGGGTCGCCGCCGAGCATGCCCAGCGGGTCACGGCGGGCGAGGGCGCGAAAGGGGTTACGGCCCCGGCGCAGGTGCACCAGCGGGTCCTTGCGGGCGAAGAAGTCGTCACTGGTCGACTGGACCAGGTGGACGTCGCAGCTGATCGACGTCACGACCTTGAAGGCCGGGTCGATCGCGACGGAGGCGACGCGCGAAAGTGCCAGGCTGCGGCCGTCATTGACGCCGATCTCCAGGTAGTTTCGCGGCCGGTAGATACGGTGCAGTCCACGCAGGAGTTCATGACGGTCCACTGAAGCGGCCTTTCGAGGGGTTCCGGCTGTTCTTGTTTCCGGCGAAGTTACTCATTCAAAGGCTCTGGCGTAAGCTTTCTCGGAAGTTCACTGGAGGTTTACGTACTCACCGGTAGCAAACCGGGTCTCATCCGACCCACCCGAAGCGCCTTCCGTCGCTCGATATCCCCGGTCCGAGATCGAGATCGGCCTCCTTGACGACCAGCGCCGGAGTGAGTCCGACCCCCTCCCGCCCACCGCGCAGCACCTGGACCTCGCCCTCTCCCGGGCCCCCGAGGGCGAGCTCGGCCGCTCGGTCCCCGTTCGTGTCCAGCAGCGCGGCAGAGCCGCCGGGCAGGGCTTGCGCCCCTTCGACCGTGAGGCCTCGGGCACTCCCTCTCAGCAGGACGAGGCTGCTCGCGCCGTCCTGTGGCGTACCGGCCACGACCGAGAACGTCACATCGGCGTATCCGTCGCCGTCGATGTCGCCGACCGCGGGTTCGTAGCCGAACGTGCAGTAGGAGAAGGGCCCTTGAACAGGCAGCCCTGGTGTCCTGTCCGTGATGCGCGCGGGCTTGAGCTTCTCGCTGGGCCCCGAGGGTCCGCCGTACAGGACGGCCACGCGGCTGCCGCCCTCCGGGGTCATGGGATCGCCGAGCATCTCGCAGGCGAGGCCCGCCACGACGTCGGCGAAACCGTCCTTGTTCAGGTCCCCCGTCCGGAGCGGCGCGCCGTGGAAGTCCTTGCCCTGATCGTCCTTCAGGCGCGGCCCCTTGACGAGCTTCCCGTCGGCGGCGCCGCGGTACACGAGGGTGGCGCGGGCAACGGGCGACTCGTCCACGAGGAACGCCCAGGTGACCAGGAGGTCGTCCTTGCCGTCCCCCGTGACGTCCCCGGCGGCGGAGGGGATCGCGACGGAGTACTCCGGGTCGCTCGGCGTCAGGTCGAGGGAGACCGTGCGGCGTGGTGCGCCCTCGCGGCTGAACGGCCCCAGGAGGACCTGGGCGGTGTTCTCCTCGGTCCCGGTGACGACGAGGTCCGCCCGCCCGTCACCGTCGAAATCACCGGCGACAGGGGCGGCGCCCCGCAACCGGGCCGCTCCGGACAACCCCTCGGGGCTTCCCCAGAGGACGAAGACCGTGCTCCTGCCGGCCTGGGTGACGAAGTCGGCTCGCCCGTCCCCGTCGAGGTCGGCGGTCACACCCCGGTTTCCGAACCCGCCCCCCTCGCCTGCCTTGCCGAGCCCCAGGTCGTCCTGGGTCACGACCTGTTGCCCTTCGAGTACCGGGCCCTTCGAGGATCCGCGGATCACGGCCACATACCCGGCGGCGTACTTCCCGTTGACGGTCGCGGACCCGTCGGTGACGACGAGATCCCCGTACCCGTCCCCGTCGAAGTCCGACCGGACGGCGGCCCGTCCGGTCCCTCTCGGCTCGGAGTCCGACGGCACGGGGGTCCGTCCCGGCCCTCTCGATTCGGAGACCGACGGGACGGGGGCCCGGCGCGTCTCACTGTCCTCCGGGTCCGATCCGCCCGCCCCGCACGCGGACAGCAGGAGAACCAGGACCGCGCCGCCGACAAGCTTTTCCCTCATGAGAGTGGGACCACCGGGACTCGCCTTGGGTTGCACGGGTCGCACGAAGAGCCCCGAAAGGCCGGTGGCCGGGCCCCGCCCGAAGGCAGGACCCGGCCACCGCGGTCGTCACATCGGCGCCGATCAGCTCCGCTCGGCCGCGAGCAGCGCGGGAAACGCCTCGGTCAGCGCCTCGCGCCAGTCCCGGATCGGCTCGATGCCCGCCGCCGCCCAGCGGTCGTGGCCCAGCACGCTGTACGCGGGCCGGGGCGCCGGCCGTACGAAGGCCGCGCTGGTGGTGGGGCGGACCCGCTCCGGATCGGCGCCCAGCTGCTCGAAGATGGCCCGCGTGAAGCCGAACCAGGTCGTCTCGCCGTCGCTGGTGCCGTGGTAGACACCGGCCGGTGCGGTACCCGCGAGGGCGCCCTGCCCGAGGCGGACCAGACGGTCGGCGAGGTCGGCGGTCCAGGTGGGCTGGCCGCGCTGGTCGTCGACCACGTCGAGGGTGTCCTTGACGCCCTCCAGCTTGATCATCGTACGGACGAAGTTGCCGCCGCCCGCGCCGTACAGCCAGGCCGTGCGCACCACGTAGCCGGTCTCCGGGAGCACGGTGAGGACGGCCTCCTCGCCCGCCAGCTTGGTGCGCCCGTACGCGCTGCGCGGCCCGGTGGGCGCGTCCTCGGCGTACGGCTTCTCGGCGTCACCGGCGAACACGTAGTCCGTGGACACCTGCAGGAGCACCGCCCCGGTCTCCGCGCACGCCTCGGCGAGGTTGCGCGGGCCGTCGCCGTTGATCCGCAGCGCCTCGTCCTCGCGGGACTCGGCGTCGTCCACGGCCGTCCAGGCGGCGCAGTTGACGACCACGGCCGGGCGGTGCGCGGCCAGCGCCTCGCCCACCGACGCCGGATCGCTGATGTCCAGCTCGGTGCGGGTGGCCGCGACGGCCGGGACCCCCGCGGCGGCGAGCCGCGCGAGGACGTCCTGCGCGAGCATGCCGCCCGCGCCGGTGACCAGCCAGGTCCTGTTGTCGGTCACAGCGCCGCCCGCTCCTTCAGCGGCTCCCACCAGGCCCGGTTCTCGCGGTACCACTGGACCGTCTCCGCCAGGCCCTGTTCGAAGCTCTTGCGGGGCTCGTAGCCGAGCTCCTCGCGGATCTTCGTGCAGTCGACGGAGTAGCGGCGGTCGTGGCCCTTGCGGTCCTCGACGTACTCCACGCTGGTGTCCCAGTCGGCGCCGCACGCCTTGAGCAGCAGCCCGGTGAGCTCCTTGTTGGAGAGTTCGGTGCCGCCGCCGATGTTGTAGACCTCGCCCGCGCGGCCCTTGGTGCGGACCAGCTCGATGCCCTGGACGTGGTCGTCGATGTGCAGCCAGTCGCGGACGTTGCCGCCGTCGCCGTACAGCGGGACCTTCTTGCCGTCGAGGAGGTTGGTGACGAAGAGCGGGATGACCTTCTCGGGGAAGTGGTGGTGCCCGTAGTTGTTGGAGCAGCGCGTGACGCGGACGTCCAGGCCGTGAGTGCGGTGGTAGGACAGCGCGATCAGGTCGCTGGAGGCCTTCGCCGAGGAGTACGGCGAGTTGGGCTCCAGCGGGTGGGTCTCGGGCCACGAGCCCTCGTCGATCGAGCCGTAGACCTCGTCGGTGGAGATGTGCACGAAGGTCTTGATGCCGGCCCGGTGCGCCGCGTCGATCAGCGTGTGGGTGCCGACCACGTTGGTGCGGACGAACTCCGCGCCGCCGTCGATGGAACGGTCGACGTGCGACTCGGCCGCGAAGTGCACGACCTGGTCGTGCTCGGCCATCAGCTTGCCGACGAGCTCCGGGTCGCAGATGTCGCCCTGCACGAAGGCGAATCCGGGGTGCGCGCGCACCTCGTCGAGGTTGGCCGGGTTGCCCGCGTACGTCAGCTTGTCCAGGACGGTGACCGCGACATCACCGGGGCCCTGGGGGCCGAGCAGCGTACGGACGTAGTGCGAGCCGATGAAACCGGCACCGCCGGTCACCAGGATCCGGGTAACGGGGGTCGTCATGAAGAGATCTGCACCTTGCTGTGATCACCGAGCACGAGCCGGTGGGCCTTGGGGTTACGGGGGGCGGGCGTCACCTCGACGTCACGCCCGATGAGCGAGGCCTCCACCCGGCGCACGCCGGTCACGGAGGAGCCGCGCAGCACGATGGAGTACTCGATTTCGCTGTCCTCGATCCGGCAGTCCTCGGAGACGGACGTGAACGGGCCGATGTACGCGTCGTTGACCACCGTGCCGGCACCGATGATGGCAGGTCCGACGATCCGGCTGCCACTGACCCGGGCACCCTCCTCGATGCGCACCCGTCCGATGATCTCGCTGGCCTCGTCGACGGTGCCCGCGTCGAGCGGCTCCACGGTCTCCAGGACGGACCGGTTGACCTCCAGCATGTCGGTGACGTTGCCGGTGTCCTTCCAGTAGCCGGAGATGGTGGTGGAGCGGACGTCACGCTTCTCGTCGATCAGCCACTGGATGGCGTGCGTGATCTCCAGCTCGCCGCGCCAGGAGGGCTCGATGGAGCGGACGGCCTCGTGGATGGCCGGGGTGAAGAGATAGACGCCGACGAGCGCCAGATCGCTCTTGGGCTTCTTCGGCTTCTCCTCCAGGCCCACCACACGGCCGTCGTCGCCGAGTTCCGCGACGCCGAAGGAGGTGGGGTTGGGGACCTTGGTCAGCAGGATCTGCGCGTCGGGCCGCTCGCTGCGGAACCCCTCCACCAGACCGGTGATGCCACCGACGATGAAGTTGTCGCCGAGGTACATGACGAAGTCGTCGTCGCCGAGGAAGTCCTGGGCGATGAGCACGGCATGGGCGAGGCCCAGCGGCGCTTCCTGGGGGATGTAGGTGACCTTGATGCCGAAGAGGGAGCCGTCGCCCACCGCCTCGCGGATCTCGTCCGCGGTGTCGCCGACGACGATGCCGACCTCGCTGATCCCGGCTTCGGCGATCGCCTCCAGGCCGTAGAAGAGCACAGGCTTGTTGGCGACCGGTACCAGCTGCTTGGCCGAGGTGTGGGTGATCGGGCGGAGGCGGGTGCCCGCTCCCCCGGAGAGCACGAGAGCCTTCACGAATTGCGCCCCAATACTGTGCACTTACGGGAACTAGAATCCCAATTTGTCTGAATTTAGCGTCAATCTCGGCTCACATCATAACCCTGCGGCCGGATGAGTGATTCACCTTCCATTCACATACCCGATCCTTACGTGAGGCTCACGGTCCGGCAGAAAAAAAGTGATCCGCCCCGGTCGGACCGGGGCGGATCACTTACTTCGTGCGGCGAGGTGTCAGGACTCGTCGGCAGGTGCCGAGACGGACCGGAGCGACTGCTGCTCGGCCGCCGCCGTCTTCTTCGACGTCGCCTTCTTGGCAGTCGTCTTCTTGGCGACGGTCTTCTTCGCGGCCGTCTTCTTGGCCACCGTCTTCTTGGTGGCGGCCTTCTTCGCCGTGGCCTTCTTGGCCGTCTTACGGGCCGTCTTCTTGGCCGGCGCCGCTTCCTCGGCAGCCGCCTCGGACTCGGTATCGGCCACATTTTCGGCCACATTTTCGGCAGGAGCCTCAACCGGTTCCTCCGCGGCCGACGGGACGACCACGACGGCCGCCTCCTCGGACGCGGTGGACGCGGTGGCCTTGCGCACGGCACGGCGTCGCGGACGGGCCGGGGCGGCGCTCTCGGCGGGCGCCTCGGCAGCGGCCTCGGCCGGGGCGGCCGGAGCCTCCTCGGCCGCCGGCTCAGCCGTCGGCGCGCTCTCGGCGACCGTCACGACGGCCGCCTCGGCCCCCGCCGGCGAACCCGCCGGCGCGGACACCTTGCGGGTCGCCCGGCGACGGACGCGGCCCTTGGGCGCGGCCTCCTCGGCGACCGGCTCCGCGACCGGGGCCTCGACGACCGGGTCCTCGGCGGCGACGGGCTCGGTCTGCGCGACGGCGGCCTGCTCCGGCTGCACCGGACGCTCGACCTCTTCCTCGGCCGTCACGTCCTGAGCCGTGGGAACCTCGGCGCGCACCGCGGCCGGAGCCTCGGCCCTGGCCTCGTCCCGCCTCTCACCGCGCCGGTCGTCCCGGTTCGGCGCGCCCGCCGGAGCCGACGCCCGCCGGCTCGCCCGGCGCCGCGAACGGCCCCGACCGGCCGCGGCCTCCGCCTCGGCGACGCTGCTGTACAGCTCCTCGTCCGGCTCGAATTCCGGCTCGGCCAGCGCCAGGGGCTCGGCGACCTCGGCGGCCACCTCGTCCTCGGTCTCCTCCAGGGCCTCAGCCGTCTCCACGGCCGCATCGTGCTCGTGCTCGTGGATGTGCCCGTCACCACCGCGCCCGCGCTTACGGCGCTTGCCGCCGCCTCCGGCGGAGGTCGGCTGCTCCATGTGGACGATGACGCCACGGCCGTTGCAGTGGACGCAGGTCTCGGAGAACGACTCCAGCAGCCCCTGGCCCACCCGCTTGCGGGTCATCTGGACCAGGCCCAGCGAGGTGACCTCGGCGACCTGGTGCTTCGTACGGTCGCGGCCCAGGCACTCGAGCAGACGCCGCAGCACCAGATCCCGGTTGGATTCCAGCACCATGTCGATGAAGTCGATGACGATGATGCCGCCGAGGTCGCGCAGCCTGAGCTGGCGCACGATCTCCTCGGCCGCCTCCAGGTTGTTCCTGGTGACCGTCTCCTCGAGGTTGCCGCCCTGACCGGTGAACTTGCCGGTGTTGACGTCGACGACGACCATCGCCTCGGTCCGGTCGATCACCAGCGAACCGCCGCTCGGCAGCCAGACCTTGCGGTCCAGCGCCTTGGCGAGCTGCTCGTCGATCCGGTACGTGGCGAAGACGTCGACCTCGCTCGTCCACCTCTGCAGCCGCTCGGCGAGATCCGGCGCGACGTGCGAGACGTATCCGTGGATCGTCTCCCACGCGTCGTCACCGCTCACGATGACCTTGGTGAAGTCCTCGTTGAAGATGTCGCGGACGACCCGGACGGTCATGTCCGGCTCGCCGTAGAGCAGCGTCGGCGCGTTCGAGCTGCCGCCGTTCTTCGACTTCTTCTGGATGTCCTCCCACTGGCCCTGCAGCCGCTCGACGTCCCGGCGCAGCTCGTCCTCGCTCGCGCCCTCGGCGGCGGTGCGCACGATCACGCCCGCGTCCTCGGGGACGATCTTCTTGAGGATGGTCTTCAGCCGGGCCCGCTCGGTGTCGGGCAGCTTGCGGCTGATGCCGGTCATCGAGCCCTCGGGCACGTACACGAGGTAACGGCCGGGCAGCGACACCTGGCTGGTCAGCCGCGCGCCCTTGTGCCCGATCGGGTCCTTCGTCACCTGGACGAGCACGGGCTGCCCGGACTTCAGGGCGCTCTCGATGCGGCGCGGGCCGTTGCCCATGCCCAGCGCCTCGAAGTTGACCTCACCGGCGTACAGCACGGCGTTGCGGCCCTTGCCGATGTCGATGAAGGCGGCCTCCATCGACGGCAGCACGTTCTGCACCTTGCCGAGGTAGACGTTGCCGACGTACGAGGTCGACTGCTCCTTGTTGACGTAGTGCTCGACGAGCACGCCGTCCTCCAGGACGCCGATCTGCGTACGGTCGCCGTACTGCCGGACGACCATCACCCGCTCGACAGCCTCGCGACGGGCCAGGAACTCCGCCTCGGTGATGATCGGAACGCGTCGGCGGCCCTGCTCACGGCCTTCCCGGCGGCGCTGCTTCTTGGCCTCCAGACGGGTCGAGCCCTTGATGGACTGCACCTCGTCGGACGGCTCGGCGGGCTTGCGGGGCTCGCGGACCTTGACGACGGTGCGCTCGGGGTCGCCGTCGGTGGGCTCGGCTTCCGTGGAGGAGTCACCGGCACGCCGGCGACGACGCCGACGACGCCGGCTGCTGCTGGAGCCGCCGGAGTCCTCGCGGTCGTCCGCGTCCTCGGCGTCCTCGTCCTGCTGCTCGGCGGTGTCCTCGGTGTCCTGCGCGGCCTGCTCGTCGGCGTACTCGTCGCCGTCCTCCTGGCCCTCGCCCGACTCGGAGTCGGCCAGGTCGCCCCGGCGACGGCGACGGCCGCCCCGGCGACGGCGACGGCGCGAACCGGTCTCCTCGGCCTCGTCACCCTCGGTGGCGTCGTCGGCCTCCTCGGCCTCGTCCGGCTCTTCCTCCACGACGGTCTCGGCGGCCTGCGGGGCCTGGGCCTCGGGCTCCTGCGCGGGGGCGGAGCCCCGGCGACGGCGACGGCGACGGCCGCCCTGCTCCTCGGCGGTCTCCTCGACCACCTCGGCCGCCTCGACCGCCTCGGGCTGGACCTCGGGCTCCGCCTCGGTCTCGGCCTCGGCAGCCGCCGCGGCGGCGGCCCGCTGCGGCGTCTGGAACTGCGGCTCGGTGAAGACGGGCGCCTGGAACACGGCGACGGCGGGCCGCGACGGCCGGCGCGGAGCCTTGTCGTCCGCGCCGCCGACGGGCTGCGCGGGCGCGGCGAAGCCGGTGGCGGCCTTGCGGGCGACGCGACGACGTCGACGCGGGGAGGCGTCCTCGGCGGTCTCCTCGGCAGCGGGAGCCTGCGCGGCTTCGGCGCGCTCGCTCTCGGCGGCGGGAACCTCGGGCTCGGGAGTGCTCGTCACCACGGCCTCCTCGGCCGACTCGGAGTCGGTACCGGCGGGCGTGGTCACCCGGCGCGTGGCACGCCGACGCGAGCGCCGCGGAGCGGCGTCCTCATCGGTCGCGGGCTGCTCGGCGGTCGCGGCAGCGGTGTCGGTGGGGAGGTCCACCGGCTCGCCGACGGCCTC
The DNA here is from genome assembly GCF_042714835.1 of Streptomyces sp. NPDC058678. Lineage (NCBI taxonomy): Bacteria > Bacillati > Actinomycetota > Actinomycetes > Kitasatosporales > Streptomycetaceae > Streptomyces > Streptomyces sp. NPDC058678. Next base: position 160,341 of record NZ_JBHXSG010000003.1, read on the forward strand.
GGCCGTCTCGACGGCCTGTGCGGCCTCCAGCGTCCCGGCGGCCTCGTCGGTCTTCGGCGCCCCGGCGGGCGCGGAGGCACGGCGGGTGGCACGGCGCCGCGTGGTGCGACCGGCGGGCGCCTCGGCCGTAGCCTCGGCCGCGGCGCTCTCGGCGACGGTCTCGGTGGCGGGGGGCACAACGGTCTCGGCGACCTCGGCGACCTCACCGGCGGCAGGAGCCCCGCCGGGTGCGGACACCCGGCGGGTGGCACGACGCCGCGCTCGAGGAGCGGGCGAGGTCTCTTCGGCCGCAGGGCTCTCGACAGCCTCGGCGACTTCCTGCGCACCGGCGTCACCGGTAGCGCTCACAGGTACGACGGTCTCCGCGGCCTCGACAGCGGCGGAAGCCCCGGCGGGTGCGGACACCCGGCGCGTGGCACGACGCCGCGCACGAGGAGCGGGCGTGGTCTCTTCGGCCGCAGGGCTCTCGACAGCCTCGGCGACCTCCTCGGCCTGAGCCGTCTCGGCGCTTACGGCGAGCTCTTCCTCGTCGGTGACGAGGTCCTCGGCCTCAGCGGCCGCCACGGCCGGCGCGACGGTCTCCTCCGGAGCCTCTGACGAGGCGCCCGGCGGACCCGCCGGGCGGGAAGCGGCCCGGCGCCGACGACGCGGCGGCAGGGTGTCGCTGGGGGTGTTGGGTTCGGAACCCTCAGTGGGTTCGGTCGGTTCGAGCATGCGGGCATATCTCCCGTCAGGCTCCCGGGCGCCGCGCCTGGTCCGGCGATGATGCCGGTGACGTCCGCGGCTCGCGCGTTGCGCGGTGCCGCCGTCCGGGGCGCGGGCGCCGCACGGGAGCTCTCTGTGTCCTGTCTCGCCGGTTCCGTACGCCGAATGCGTACGGCCTGGCGAAAGTCTTGTGGTAAGTGCGCTGCCCGACCCAGGTGGCTCCCGAGTACCAGGGCGGCGCTTACGACGTGCGTCCCTACGCGGAACCTTCCGGCACCAGCTCCGTCGCGGCGGCAGCCGCAGCGGCCGTCGAGAGGGCCGCCGCTGCCTCGCGGTCGGGTGCGAGCGGGTCGGTCACCGTGCCGGTCTCTTCATCGAACAGCCCCTGCGCCAGCCTGGTCACCGCTGCGGGGACCGGCGGCGCCAGGTCGGCCACGGCGCGGAGACCGGACAGGACGTCGTCGGGTCGTACGGCAGGCGTCACGTGCCGAACAACCAGCCGCAGTATCGCACAGGGCTGGTCGGTCGGCCTATCGGCCTGCGGACCGTGCGTTTCAAGGTGCGCGACCGCCGGGCGGGCGTCGAAGGTCCGTACGCCGTTCTTGGTCCGGCGCTGGACCTCGACGAACTCGGCGGCGTTGAAGGCCGCCACCGCGCGCTCGACCTCGGTCGGGTCCGCCCCGTCCAGCCGCAGCTCCCACACGGAAGCCGTGAGCCGGTCGGCGAGCCCGGGGGTCCGGGCCTCGACGGCGTCGATGATGTCGAGCCCTGTGGGCAGCGACTCGTCGAGCAGAACCCTGAGCTTCTCCGGGTCGCGCGCTTCGGTGAGCGCGATCTCGAGAAACTCCGCCTCACTGCCCGTGCCGGTGGGTGCGGCATTGGCGTACGACACCTTCGGGTGCGGTGTGAACCCCGCCGAGTACGCCATCGGCACCTCGGCACGGCGCAGCGCACGCTCGAAGGCGCGCTGGAAGTCACGGTGGCTGGTGAACCGGAGGCGGCCGCGCTTGGTGTAGCGCAGTCGGATGCGCTGCACCGCGGGTGCGGGCGGCGGGCCTTCGGGCTGTCGCTTGCCCAGTGTCGTTCAGTCCTTCGTGAGAGCGGTCGTACTACTACCAAGAGTACGTGTCTCGCCGCCCACAGGTTCCCGCCGGTCCACCACCTGCGGCCGACTCGGCTCCCCGAAGACCATCCGCCGGAAGTCGGCGCGCGCCTGCCGCACGGACTGGCGGGCGGCGGCGAGGGCCTGCCGGGTGGCCTGCCCCACACTGCGCGCGGCCTCGGCGACGGGCCGCAGCACCATGTCCCGGACGACGTGCCCGACCGGCGTCAGCACCGTCCGGTACACCCAGCGCACGGGCTCCACGAAGATCCACCGGAAGAGGGTCCCGAGGAACCGCCCGACGGCGAGCGAGACATACCCCGCTATCCGCCAGGCGTGCCCCAGCGCCACGCCGATCTCCCGCCCGACGACGGCGAGCACGCGCCCGACGGGCACGAGGATCCAGCGCCACAGGGCGAGCACGGGCAGGACGAAAAGGACCCGGGTGATCCAGTAGAGGGCCACCCCGACACCGGTGACGATCATGCGCAGGCACCACACGAGCCCGCCTGCACACCAGGCGATCGCCCGCCCGACGGGTACGAGAATCCAGCGCCACAGGGCGAGCACGGGCAGGACGAAAAGGACCCGGGTGATCCAGTAGAGGGCCACCCCGACACCGGTGACGATCATGCGCAGGCA